>JAZNBA010000105.1:0-46359 GCA_045586785.1 Eubacteriales bacterium
AGGCCTTTTCTCCCGCCGAGGACGGCTCCTTCCTCTTTGCCAATTCCGACAAAAGCTTTCGTAAGCGGGACCTGACCGGTTGGTATAAGCAGGATTGGTGCGTGGATCACGCGGGAATCCTTCGCTTTGCCGAGGACGGAACTCCCGTGGAAAAACGGATCTATGCGGAAAAGGCGGCCTTCTACAAAGTTCGCTCCTTTTACGGAAAATATTTATAATTGATTACACTTTGCCGTGCTTTCGGGTCGGCAGAACGGAGTTTGATATGAAATTGCTCGTGGTCGGTGGCGGCGGAAGAGAACACGCCATCATCAAAAAGCTTCGGGAAAATCCCGACGTGACCGAGATTTTTGCCCTTCCCGGCAACGGCGGCATTGCCGCCGACGCCGAGTGCGTCAATATCGGCGCCAAGGATATTTCCGCTATCGTGGATTTTGCGCTGAATAATGCTATTGACTACGCCGTTGTGGCACCTGACGATCCGCTGGTGCTGGGCGCGGTCGATGCGCTTGAGGAAAAGGGAATTCCTTGCTTTGGTCCTCGCGCCAACGCGGCAATTATTGAGGGCAGTAAGGTCTTTTCCAAAAACCTTATGAAAAAATACGGTATTCCTACTGCGGCGTATGAAGTGTTTGACGATATGAATGCGGCGCTGGAATATCTTGACACCGCCCCTATCCCCACCGTTATTAAGGCCGACGGTCTGGCGCTGGGTAAAGGCGTTATCATCGCGCAGACGCGTGATGAGGCAAAGGACGCAGTCCGTTCTATGATGCAGGACAAGGTGTTCGGCAAGAGCGGAGATCATATAGTTATCGAAGAATTTCTGACAGGTCCCGAGGTGTCTGTGCTATCCTTTACCGACGGCAAGACGGTAATTCCCATGATCTCGTCTATGGACCACAAGCGCGCAGGCGACAACGATACCGGGCTTAATACCGGAGGTATGGGTACTGTCGCGCCTAATCCGTATTATACGGAAGACATTGCAGAGATTTGTATGCAAACTATTTTCCGTCCTACCGTTGACGCTATGAACGCCGAGGGCAGAACCTTTAAGGGGTGCCTTTACTTTGGTCTAATGCTGACACCGAATGGCCCCAAGGTGATCGAGTATAACTGCCGCTTCGGCGACCCCGAAACTCAGGTGGTACTTCCTTTGCTTGAAACCGATCTTCTGACGGTCATGCAGGCTGTGACCGCGGGCGAGCTTGACAAAATTGACGTAAAATTCAGCGATTCGCACGCTTGCTGTGTCATTATGGCGTCCGAGGGCTATCCCACAAGCTATGAAAAGGGCTTTGAAATGACAATTCCCGCTGATATCGCGGAGTCGGTATACGTTGCGGGTGCGACACTTAAGGACGGTAAGCTGCTGACAAACGGCGGCCGCGTCCTGGGCGTTACCTCGGTTGCGGACACGCTTGAAAACGCTATCAAGCTGTCTTACGAAAAGGTTGAAACAATTACATTCGGCAACGCATACTACCGCCACGATATAGGCAAACGCGCACTTGAGGCTTATAAGGAGTAAAACATGGTTTACAGAATATTTGTTGAAAAGAAAAAAGAGCTTGCCCACGAGGCAAATTCGCTGTATTCCGAGCTTAAAAATTTGCTCGGCATCAGCAAACTGACCTCTGTGCGCATACTTAACCGTTACGACGTTGAAAATATTTCGGAGCAGCTTTTTGAGGACACCATCGGTTCGGTGTTCTCCGAGCCTCAGCTTGATATCGCGACTCGCGAACTGAAGGACGCTGAAGGCACAGTTTTTGCAGTTGAATATCTGCCCGGTCAGTTTGACCAGCGAGCAGACAGCGCGGCGCAGTGTATTCAGATAGTTTCCTGCGGTGACCGTCCGCTTATCCGTACTGCGAAGGTGTATGTGCTTGGCGGTGAGCTTAGCGCAGAGGACATTGCGGATATAAAAAAATACGTTATCAACCCCGTTGAAGCGAGAGAAGCAAGCCTTGACATGCCCGAAACCCTCAAAATGGAATACGATATTCCCACCGAGGTTGCTACCATCGGCGGCTTTTGTCAGAAAACAGACGACGAGCTTGCCGACATGATAAAAACTCTCGGCCTTGCAATGGATATCGATGATATCAAATTCTGCCGTGAGTATTTTGCGGCGGAGAAGAGAGATCCCACCATTACCGAGATCAGAATGATCGATACATACTGGTCCGATCACTGCCGTCACACCACATTCCTTACCACTATTGATAATGTAAAGTTTGAGGACGAGCTGCTGGAAAAGACCTACAAGCAGTATCTTGAAACAAGAGAAAAGCTGGGCAGAACAAAGCCTCAGAACCTTATGGACATCGGTACGCTGGCAGGAAAGTATCTCAAGGCTACAGGTCAGCTTAAAAAACTGGACGAGTCCGAGGAGATCAACGCTTGTACCGTTAAAATGACTGTTACCGTTGACGGCGTTGAGGAGGAATGGTTGCTTTTGTTCAAGAACGAAACTCACAACCATCCCACCGAGATCGAGCCCTTTGGTGGCGCGGCTACCTGTATCGGTGGCGCTATCCGTGACCCGCTGTCGGGACGCTCCTACGTTTACGCTGCAATGCGTGTTACCGGTGCGGCTGACCCCACGGTTCCCGTTTCCGAGACTATCAAGGGCAAGCTGCCTCAAAGAAAGATCGTTCAGACAGCGGCGGCAGGTTATTCGTCCTACGGCAACCAGATCGGTCTTGCAACGGGCATGGTAGACGAGCTGTATCACCCCGGTTACGCTGCAAAGAGAATGGAGATAGGTGCTGTAATCGCGGCAACTCCTGCGGCTAACGTTCGCCGCGAGTGCCCCGAGGACGGTGACGTCGTTATACTGCTGGGCGGTCGCACGGGACGCGACGGCATCGGCGGTGCTACCGGTTCTTCCAAGGCGCACGATTCGCACTCGGTTGAGACTTGCGGCGCTGAGGTCCAGAAGGGTAACGCGCCCGAGGAAAGAAAGCTGCAGAGACTGTTCCGCAACGCGGAAGCTTGCAGAATGATAAAGAGATGTAACGACTTTGGCGCGGGTGGTGTGTCCGTTGCTATAGGCGAGCTTGCCGACGGTCTTGATATTGACCTGAACAAGGTTCCCAAGAAGTATGAAGGTCTTGACGGCACCGAGCTTGCTATCTCCGAATCTCAGGAGAGAATGGCTGTCGTTATAGAAAAAGAAAACATTGACAAGTTCATGGCACTTGCCGAGAGCGAAAACCTTGAATCTACCGTGGTTGCACGCGTTACCGAGGAGCCTCGCCTGCGCGTTCACTGGAACGGCAAGACCATAATTGATATTTCCCGTGAGTTCCTTAACTCCAACGGTGCAGAGAAGCACATTGAAATTCAGCCCGCAAAGACTGAGGATTATGCGAAAGCGCCCGTTTGTGACTTCGTTGAGGGCTATAAGGCGCTTGTCGGCGATCTTAATGTCTGCTCCAAGCGCGGTCTTTCCGAGAGATTTGACTCGACTATCGGTGCGGGCACCGTGCTCATGCCTTTCGGCGGCAAGCATCAGAAGACGCCTATTCAGGCTATGGTGCACAAGATCTCCGTTGAGCAAAAGCACACCGATAACTGCTCTTACATGGCTTGGGGATATAATCCCTACATAGCTGAGAAATCGCCTTACCACTCGGCATATCTTGCTGTGGTCGAGAGCGTTTCCAAGCTTATCGCGGCAGGCGCGTCCTATGAGGACGTTTACCTGACATTCCAGGAATATTTCGAAAAGCCGCTCAAGGACGGCAAGCGTTGGGGTAAGCCTTTCTCGGCACTGCTTGGCGCGTTCCGCGCGCAGGTCGAGCTTGGCATCGCCGCTATCGGCGGTAAGGACTCTATGAGCGGTTCATTTGAAAAGCTGGACGTTCCTCCCACGTTGGTTTCCTTCGCGGTCACCACCGGTAAGACCGACGAGGTCATTACCAATGACGCCAAGGCGGCAGGACACAAGCTTATTTGTATCTGCCCCAAATACGGCGAGGACAATCTGCCTGTAGCAGAATCGCTTATTGAGACCTTTAACAAGGTAACTGCTCTTATGAGAGCAGGCAAGGTCTATGCGGCTTACACCCCCACCTGTGGCGGTATCGCCGAGGCGGTCTATAAGATGTGTATCGGTAACGGACTCGGGTTTGAGTTTGACGCGTCTATGTGTAACGAGGCAATATTCAGCTATTGTTACGGCGCTTTCCTGCTTGAAGTCGAAGACGATGAGCAGGGTATGATAGTCGGACACTTCACCGATGACGGCAATATTACCCGCGGCGGAGAAAAAGTTTCGTTTACGGAGCTTGACGCGCTTTACGAGAGCAAGCTGGAGGGGGTATTCCCGACTCTTGAAAATGACAACAATAAAAAGTATGAAAACTTCTCGTTTAATGCAGAGCAGAGAGTTGCACCTGCTATCAAGGTTGCAA
The DNA here is from genome assembly GCA_045586785.1 of Eubacteriales bacterium. Classification (GTDB taxonomy): domain Bacteria; phylum Bacillota; class Clostridia; order Oscillospirales; family CAG-272; genus UMGS1002. Next base: position 4,428 of record JAZNBA010000105.1, read on the forward strand.
AGCCTCGCGTGCTGATTCCCGTATTCCCGGGTACAAACTGCGAGTTTGATACAGCCAAGGTCATGAGAGACGCGGGTGCTGAGGCAAAGATATTCGTTATCAACAACCTGACCAGCGAGGGCATTTCAAGAAGTGTTGAAAGCTTCGCGAAAGAGCTGAGCGGCAGCCAGATGATATTCGTTCCCGGCGGATTCTCCGGCGGCGACGAACCCGACGGCTCCGGCAAGTTCATTATGGCGTTCTTCCGCAACGCACAGATCAAGGACGGCGTTCACAATCTGCTGAATAACCGTGACGGCCTTATTTGCGGTATTTGTAATGGATTCCAGGCGCTTATCAAGATCGGTCTTGTTCCTTACGGTAAGATCATTGATACCGACGAAAACTGTCCCACATTGACGTTCAATACCATTGGCCGCCACCAGTCCAAGCTTGTCAGAACGAGAATTGCGTCCAACAAGTCTCCTTGGCTTGCGGCTACCGAGGTTGGTGACGTTTATACCGTGGCAATTTCTCACGGTGAAGGTAGATTCTTGGCATCTGATGAGCTTGTAAAACAGCTTGTTGCCAACGGTCAGGTGGCTACTCAGTACGTTGACCTTGATGGCAATGCTACGAGCGATATCCGCTACAATCCCAACGATTCGGTATGCGCTATCGAGGGTATCACCTCTCCCGACGGACGTGTGTTCGGTAAGATGGGTCACTCTGAGCGTATCGGCAACGGACTTTATAAGAACGTAGCAGGCGAGTTCGATATGAAGATGTTCGAGTCTGCGGTTAAATATTTCAAGGGTTAATGGATGATGATCGCCGCCACGCCTGTGGCGCGGCGGCGATATATTATACTTAATCTTACATCACAAAACAAAAAGGAGTTTACTAAAATGGCATATCTTTCTGATATTGAGATCGCCCAAGCGACTCCGATGCAGCATATAACCAAGATTGCTGAGGTTGCCGGTGTTGACGCTAAATACCTTGAGCAATACGGAAATTATAAAGCAAAGGTAGACTATTCTTTGCTTAACGAAAGCAACCGCGAAAACGGCAAGCTTATCCTTGTTACCGCAATCACACCCACCCCTGCAGGTGAGGGAAAGACCACTACTACCATCGGTCTTGCTGACGGCCTTAAGAAAATCGGTAAAAACGTAGTGGTTGCGCTTCGTGAGCCTTCGCTGGGGCCTGTGTTTGGTATAAAAGGCGGCGCGGCAGGCGGTGGATACGCCCAGGTCGTTCCTATGGAGGACATCAATTTGCACTTCACGGGTGACTTCCACGCTATCGGCGCGGCAAACAATCTGCTTGCCGCAATGCTTGATAACCACATTTATCAGGGCAATAAGTTGAATATTGATCCTCGCCGCATCACATGGCGTCGTTGTGTTGACATGAACGACCGTCAGCTTCGCTTTGTTACCGACGGTCTTGGCGGACGTGTTAACGGTGTGCCTCGCGAGGACGGTTACGATATTACTGTTGCGTCCGAAATTATGGCGGTTTTCTGTCTTGCATCCTCTATTTCCGACCTTAAAGCAAGACTGTCGAGAATAGTCGTTGCTTATACATATGACGAAAAACCTGTTACCGCGGGCGATCTTAACGCCGTCGGCGCTATGGCGGCTTTGCTCAAGGATGCACTGAAGCCTAACCTTGTTCAGACGCTGGAAGGTACTCCTGCATTCGTTCACGGCGGTCCTTTTGCTAACATCGCTCACGGTTGCAACTCTGTTATTGCAACAAAGATGGCAATGAAGCTTGGTGACTATGCTGTTACCGAGGCGGGATTCGGCGCTGATCTGGGCGCTGAAAAGTTCCTTGATATCAAGTGCCGCATGGCAGGACTTACACCCTCTGCGGTCGTCGTGGTTGCTACAGTCCGTGCACTTAAGATGCACGGCGGGACTCCCAAGACCGAGCTTGGTACTGAAAACCTTGAGACTCTTGAAAAGGGAATACCCAACCTGCTTCGTCACGTTTCCAACATTAAGAATGTATATAAGCTGCCCTGCGTGGTGGCTGTCAACCGTTTCCCAACGGATACCGATGCCGAAATTGAGCTTGTCATCGAGAAGTGCCGTGAGCTTGGCGTAAATGTTGTGCTCTCAACTGTTTGGGCGGAGGGCGGCAATGGCGGTATGGCACTCGCGCAGGAGGTAGTAAAACTTTGCGAGCAACCGAATGACTTCAGCTTCAGTTATGATACAGAACTTTCTATTGCCGATAAGATCAAGGCGGTAGTTACTCGCGTCTATGGCGGTGAGGGTGTAAATATCACGCCTCAGGCACAGAAGCAGATAGATCAGCTGACATCTCTCGGCTATGGCGATCTGCCAATTTGTGTCGCAAAGACGCAGTACAGCTTCTCTGACGATCCCACAAAGCTGGGGGCTCCCGAAGGCTTTACCGTTACCGTGCGCAATGTGAAGGTTTCCGCAGGTGCGGGATTTATCGTCGTGCTGACGGGAGATATTATGACCATGCCCGGTCTGCCTAAGGTTCCGGCGGCTGAAAGAATAGACGTGGATGAAAACGGCAAGATTTCGGGACTGTTCTGATGTAATAGTAGTGTCGCTGTTTTGCTCGCTTTTTGACGAAAACATTGCTTGCTATGCTTTAAAATAAGGCAAAGGCCAAATAATAGACAAAAAACCACCCTTGGTAGAGCTATTCTACCAAGGGTGGAGTTGTTTTATGCTCGATTCTACTCTTCTTGTCGCTATCAGGATATATAGTTAATGGCAGGGTAGGTTGACTCTTTTGTGTTAACAATATATAATGTCGATGTGATTTCGGAGGTGATAAGCATGTCGGACAAACGGAAAATTATTTATTATCGTGACGAACTTAACGATGAGTTTTCCACGGTGCAAATAACGCCCAAAGCTATTGGCGCCGATTATAAATATATTCACACCTCTGCTTTTAAGCGCTTTACGCATTTGTTCTGGTACCGTGTGATATTTACTCCTATCGCGTATTTTCATTCAAAGCTGATGCATCGACATAAGGTGGTAGGGAGAGAGAAGCTGAAGGCATTTCGCAAGGTCGGTTACTTTATGTACGGAAACCACACGCAAGCTATTGGTGACGCATTTATTCCCAACATGCTTAACGTGCCCAAGGATAACTATATTATCGTTCATCCCAATAATGTTTCCATGCCTTTTTTAGGCAGAATAACGCCGTCGCTTGGGGCACTTCCGTTGCCTGACGATATGGTGGCATATCGCAATTTCCTGGTGGCGGTGGAAACACGCATAAAACAAAATCACGCCGTTGTAATATATCCGGAGGCGCATATTTGGCCATATTACGTGGGAATACGACCGTTTACCGATGTATCGTTTCACTATCCCGTAAAGCTGGACGCTCCTGTGTTTTGTTTTACCAACACGTATCAGCACCGAAGATTTGGCAAAAAGCCGAAAATAGTTACGTATATAGACGGACCGTTTTACCCGGATAAGGCGTTGCCCTTGAAACAGCGCAAAAAGACGCTTCGCGATATGGTATACGAATGTATGCGTGAGCGTGCGAAAATGTCCGAGATCGAATGGATAAAATACATCAAAGAGGAAAAAGCAAATGGTTAATATTTTATTTTGCGGAAACAGCGGCGTTTTTGACGGTATGCTGACTTGCATACTGTCAATTTTGAAGCGTACTTCGTCAAGCGAACCCTTTGGATTTTATATATTTACTATGGACGTTACGCATTTGAACGAAAAATACACCCCTGTAAGTGGCGGTCAAATTGAGTTTCTTGATGGCGTTGTGAAAGGGTATAATCCTCAAAATACCGTGACCAAAACAGACGTTACCGAGCTTTATATGGAGCAGTTTAGCGGCTGTCCCAATGAGGGCGCTTACTGCTCGCCGTATACGCTTATACGTCTGTTTGCTGACCAAGTGGATGTCATCCCCGACAAAATTCTGTATCTTGATGCAGATATTTTATTCAACCGTGATGTTTGTTTGCTGTACAATGAGGATGTGTCTCAAGTTGAATACGCGGCGGCGCGCGATCATTACGGTAAGTATTTGATACGCCCCGATTACGTAAATGCGGGTGTGTTATTGTTCAACATGGTTCGCATTCGCGAGACGGGCTTGCTCCAAAAGGCGAGGGAACTTATCAAAAACCGAAAGCTGGTTTTTGCCGATCAAAGTGCGATAATCCGTTCCACGTCAGAAAAGAAAATGCTGCCGCAGCGTTTTAATGACCAAAAATTTTTGCACAAGCATACTGTGGTGCGGCACTTTTCCAAGCGACTGTTCTGGTTGCCTTATCCGCATACTGCAAACATAAAGCAGTGGCAGGTCAGCGAAATACACCGTATTTTCGGCTATTATTGTTTTGATGATATTTTATATGAGTATATATACTTAAAAGAAAAATATAACAGAGAGGTCCTTTGAAATGGAAAACAAAGTAATTCCGATTTTTTACGCTTGCGACGACAATTTTGTGAAATATACTGTGGTGTCGTTATATTCAATGATCAAAAACGCGTCACGTGACTATAAATATCAGGTTTACGTTTTGCACACAGGCATTTCCGAAAAAATGATGCAGGCTGTGCTTGATCTTGAAAATGATAATTTTGACATAGCTTTTGAGGACGTCAGTGAGTATCTTCACTCTATCGCTGACCGCTTGCCTCTGCGCGATTATTATTCAAAAACAACGTATTACCGCTTGGTCATTGCAGAAATGTTTCCGCAGTATCGCAAAGCAATTTACATTGACAGTGATACCATCGTACAGGGTGATATAAGCGAGCTTTACAATACCGATATCGGTGACGCTTATCTTGGAGGTTGTCACGAGCAGGCAATGGTGCAGGTGGATGAATACGGAACTTACGTGGAAAAAGTTATTGGTATTTCCAGACACAACTTTTTTAACGCCGGAATGGTGCTGATAAATTGTGACAGATTCAGAAGAGGTGCGGTTCTTGATAAATTTATTGATCTTTTGCACATATATAATTTTGTCGTGACGCAGGACGAGGATTATTTGAACCTTATATGCAAGGATCACGTTTATTGGCTTGATCAACGCTGGAATACCGAAATATTCGGTGAAATTGCGTACCCAATAGAGCAAGCAAAGATCCTGCACTATATTATGACAAACAAGCCGTGGCACTATGCCGACTGCCGTCACGGAGACGTTTTTTGGAAATACGCCAAGCAGACGACAGTATATGAGGAAATAGTGCGGGAGCTTGAGGCTTACACCGACGAGCAACGGGAGCGTGACCACGTTTCTTGCGACAAGCTGCTTCAGCTTGCTGTTGCCGAAACTTGTCGAAAGGATAATTATCTCAACCGACTAAATACGGGAAGCCGCGCAAAAGATCGAGTAGACGTAATGCGCAAAATAGAAGAATACGAGCTGGCAGGCAGATTCGACGAGGACGTAGAGCAGGATCCGCCATCCCGTATGCTGATGCCCGATGAGATAAATTACATTCGTAAAAGTGTGATCCAAAAAATTAAGACCAAGGTGGCATTTCTGATGGCGCATAAATTTGTGCACGGTCTTATTGATGATAAAAAGCTGATCATCAAGGATATCAAGGGGTTGGAGCATTTCAAGTCACTGGGCAGCGGCGCTATCATAACCTGCAATCATTTCAATGCTTTTGACAGCTTTGCTATGCAGCTGGCGTATGAAGCGTCAGGGCAGACGGACAGAGGCTTTTACCGCGTTATCCGCGAGGGCAACTATACCTCTTTTCCCGGCTTTTACGGATTTTTGATGCGCAACTGCAATACGCTTCCGCTGTCCTCCAATCACAGAACGCTGAAAAAGTTTTCGGACGCTACCTGCCAGCTGTTGCGTCAAGGCGAGCTTGTGCTGATATATCCCGAGCAGAGCATGTGGTGGAATTACCGCAAGCCCAAGCCGCTGAAAAAGGGAGCGTACGTTTTTGCTGCGAAGTCGGATGTTCCCGTGCTTCCTTGCTTTATTACTATGAAGGATTCTGATATTATTGGGGACGATGGCTTTTACGTTCAGGAATATACCATCCACATCAGCGCGCCCATATATCCAGACAACAGCCTGCCCTACGGAAAGCGAGTAGAAAAAATGGCAGAGCAAAATGCCGAGGTATGGAAGCAAATATACGAAAAAGAATATCAGATGCCGCTGGAATATACCACCACGGCATAAAATAAAACGGTGTGATCTCACACCGTTTTGTTTTTACTTGATAAGCGAGGTTATTATATTTGCAATGCCGCTGACAGCCATAAAGCCGTAGACCGCTTTTTTCAGCATTTGTGCATTCATGCGTTTAAATATGGTTTTGCCGATAACAGTGCCTATAGCCATGCCGATGACACCTGTGATAAGTCCCGTGAGGACGTTGACCGTCACAAAGCCGGAAAATGCTTTTACCGCTATGCTGTATATATTGGAGATGACGAAGTACGCCGAAAGCGTGGCAAGATAGCTCTTGGAATCCTTTTCGGATTGCATATAGTAGATAACGGCAGGTGGACCGCTCATAGCAAACATACCGCCCATAATGCCGGACAGCAGACCTGCAATAATGCCGGTATACCACGTTATTTTGATGTGTATTCTGTTTGAGAAAAACAAGAAATATATGCTGAGTGAAAACAGGACTATGCCCAGCAGCAGCGTCAGCGTGGAGTTGGTCTGGCTTTTGATAAACGTGACTGCCACGAATGTTCCCACAAAGCTGCCTGCAAGTGGGAATATGATGTTTTTCCAGTCCACGTGCTTCAGCATCGTCAGCAGGACGAAGATCGATGTCAGCGCGCCGAGTATGGAAGACAGCATATTTGCCTCTGTAAACATCAAAAGTTGTGGCAGAAACATCATGGCGAATATTCCGAAACCGAAGCCGGTAACGCTTTGTATAAAGCTGCCGCACATAGCTATTGCGGCGATAAGTATCAATTGATAAATTTCCATTTTCAAATCCCTGTAGTTTTGTCAAATACAAGGTATATGTTATCACTTTTTTGAGCTTTTGTCAATGCTGATTGGAAATAAAACAAATAACACGTATATCCTGCTGTTATTGTTCGGCGACCTCTCCCACAGGAATTCCGTTTTCGGTCAAGTGTACGTTTCCGTCAACGATGGATATGTCAAAAAGATGTATTTCGCCATTTTGGTCAATGCCTTGAACGCGCACCGCGCCGTCGTCGCAGTAGACGAAGGAGAGCTTATACCAATCCGAGTAGATCCTGCTGTAGTATTTTTGCTCTCGGTTGAACAATGTGTCATCATAGGCATTGAAGGTAAATGAGAAACGATCCGAGGTCATTCCGAAACCGAGGGTGCAAAATTCTGCGTTGCCATCTCCGTCTATATCAAATTGCCTTGAAGCGTAGATGGGCGGCGATAGCTGCGTTTCGCCAAAAAGCATATCAAGTATATTTTCTTTGTATTCGTTTCGTCTCGCCTCGATATCTTCAGCGCTTTCGTCAGCGGAAATTATCCAGTTCGGCCCTAAATAGCTTGATAACGGATTTTGCCAGGGAACTACGGTAACGTCTTCTCTTGTAATATCGTAAGTTTCAAGAATGAGCCGCATACCGGCGGCATCTGTCCTTCTCATAGACATAAGGTCAAAAGTAGAGAACTGCGGGGAATCCGAATGCTCAAAAAGATTAAATGAGTAGCTCTTGGGTGCAAACTGACAGACGTAAACGTCAAGACCTCCCGCCGCGTCAAGACCAAAAAATTCGGGGTGTATGTCCAAAAGATAACGTTGCTCGTAGGTCAGACTGTCGATATCGACGTTTTCTAAGTTGTTGGTGGGTTCGTACTCTTCGATATCCTCTAAGTTGTTGGTGTGTTTGTCCTCTTCGGCATCCTCCTTGGGAACCGTCAGAAAGCAGACCACCAATACTATGCATAGAACAAGAGAGACAATAATTATCCAAAGCGCAGGCTTCTTATAATTAAGAACCGACTTTATGCGTTGCTTGACGCCGACCTCGCCAAACGCGAGAGGGCAAGCCGCGATCATTCGTCTGTTGACGCTACAGGTCAGCAGTGCTTGGGAATAGTCAGCTCTTGCGCCGCGGTCAAGCTCTCTTATAACCTTTTCGTCACACGCAAGCTCGATGTCGCGGCAAAGCAGAATATAGCTCAGCCACATTAGAGGGTTGAACCAATGGAGCGCAAGCAAAAGAAATCCTAAAGGCTTCCATAGGTGGTCTTTGCGGCGGATATGCGCCGTTTCGTGTGCTATAACGTGCTTCATATCCTGCTCGGTTATGTTGAACGGAAGATATATCTTCGGCTTGATGATACCGAGAACAAAGGGAGATACCACGTTTTCGCTTTGATATATATTATCTTTATAAATGACTGCCGTTCCGATATTGCGCCTTACACGCACATAGCTGATCACCGTGTAAACGAGCAGAGTAACGATGCCGACGATCCAAACGGCTGTCAATATTGGAATCCATATTTGTAAGGGATTTGCGCTGTCACCGGGGCTTGGCGTAATAGACTCGCTTATCACGGGGTATATTGTGCTATTTAGCACAGGTATTCCCGTATTGACAGTGGGGGTATTGTCGGTCATAATGCTTGGGCTTACTACCTCCGCGCTGGGTATCAGGCTGAAAACACTTTCGATTTTGAACGGACAAATAAGACGAACTGCTACCACGCCCCAAAGAACTACCGTGATCCATTTGGGCGCTTTTTTGAGAAGTAAGCGCAACAGGAGCACCGCTAGTACAATATAGCTTGCCGAAATGCTCATGTTGATAATTTGCAAGAATATCTGCGACATGGTTATTCTCCTTTCCTATAGCGGTCTATCATTGCCTGAACAGCATCAAGCTCCTCGTCGGTGATTTTTTGATGTTTGGTAAAGGCGGCGATAAAAGCAGGGAGCGAGCCTTCAAAGGTTTTCTCCACCATTTCACTTATCTCGGCTGCCTGCACCTCATCCTTGGTTACTAGTGCGGAAACAACAGAGTTGTCATTTTTAAGAACGCCTCTTTCAGATAAACGCTTGATGACTGTATAAGTCGTGGTAGGCTTCCAACCGAGCTGATCGCGGCATAGATTAACAAGCTCGCCGCTTCTTATGGGCTCGTGTTCCCACAAAATAAGGCAAAAACGGTATTCACTTTCAAAAACTTTTGGTGTTTCCATTTTGAGTTCTCCTTTCTCTAATGCGTTAGAGCACATATAGTCTAACACATTAGAGTGGGCGTGTCAAGAGATTTCGGGAAATGTTCACAAAAAAATCAGTTTTTGCTTCACATCAAAAAACTCCGCCACAGACTTTTGTCCGTGGCGGAGTTGTTTGTTGTGGGGACCGTGCGCCGGATTTACCGAATAGAGTATCGTGCGTTGGGTTTACGAATACATGGAGTTGGTCTGCATATAGTCGTAGATTGCTTTGCCGTGCTGCTGTTCTTCCTTTTGAATGTGGTTTAGGGCGTTGCGCGCGCTCTCGTCCTTGAACTCAAAAACGCAGGTGTCATAAAGATGAGAGGCGTGCTTTTCGGTGGCGAGCAGGTCGGAGCAGAGGAAACAGTCGGACTTCTTTGCTTCGGTCTCGCCTGCGTTATAGGCGGCGGTGAAGGTCTTGGGAACTGTGGGGGCTGTGCCGCCGCCGTTCATAGCGGGTACGTTGCCGCTTTCCATGCCGGAGAGTGTTTGCAGATGGCTTCTTTCAACGTCGGCGATAGCGTTGAACAGCACCTTGAGCTGAGGATCGGAGGCGCACTCGGCGTGCTTGGTGTATTTGTCGATGCAAAGCTGTTCCTGACCTTTGAGGTCCTTGATAAGACTGCTTTCTTTTTGTGTAAGCTGCATAATAATACTCCTTTTGAAAAGATTACACGATTATTATGCGCAAGGCATGAGAGGAATATTCAGGACGGCAAAAAAAGGGGCTTGACAGCCCCTTTGGTATTCAGTTGCCCTGATTTGCTCTCAGTTCTTCCTCTTGATGTGTCATGTTGAAACGCACTTCTGTGCCTTTGCTTTCGACCGTTGCGATCATTGCGTCGTAGATAGCCCAGAATTGAGGAAAGTTTAGCCGTGTGTCGTGAACGCGGCACATATGGTAATCATAGATAGAGACGGTGTCTGATTTTTCAAATTTAGTCACGTAGTTTATCCCTTCAAGATAAATGTATTCGCCGTCCATTATTACAATATCCACTTCTTCATGCATATGCGTCGGTGGAAGCGAGAAAAAGTCCTGAGTTTCCCAAACCCCTAAAAGTGATGACGTTTCCTGTGATGACAGTGTATAAGTAACATCTTCGAAGGTTGGGTTTGGCTTTACGGTGCTTTCGTAATAATAGCGCTTATATATCAGTGTTCCTGTTCCGTCATGATGAACGTAAAAATCAATATAATGCAGTCCGCCAAATGAAATATCTACTGTCAATCGGTATGCCTGTGCATAGGTTCCTTCTGCCACGAGCTGACGAATATCCGGCAAGCCTAGATTATATCTGATTGTATATAATGAATTTGCGGCACCTTCTATTCGTCTATTGGCTGTTTGGTTATCTATGGTTTGGGTAGGCCAGTTGCCGTCAAGAATGATTTGAGGCGCGTCATACTCATAGATGTCTTTCATTAATTCGTCATTCATATACACCATGCTTGTTGTGGTGTAATGATCAAGTATCCAAATTCCGTCTTCGCTTTTCTTGAAAAATGCGTATATTAAATTATTGTCGGGTGAGCTGTATACGGTGTATAGATATCCGTCTTTTTCACGCAGAATTTTATTTCCGTAAAAGGCTTGGATATTGGCAAGCGTACTCTCGGCGTGTGGATATGTGTAAACAGTTTTTATTACAAACTTCGCATCATATTCAAACGGAGTTTCGTTGTCAATGACAAGCTTATTTCCGTAAACATAATCGTCGTGTGTGAGCGCCGGATGCTTGATAAATGAGAGGGCATAATAACCGCCTGCGATGCACAGAGCCAACAATATAGCGGCGCAAACAATGATAATAACCAATTTTTTGCGAGTCATAACAAAACCTCCTTTTTGATGTTGATTTAATTATATCATATAAGATTTTGGCTGTCAACAAAAAAGTCCCGCACCGTATTTGGTGCGGGACAAGTTTGCTTTTATCTTACTTCAAATGCGAAAATGTGAGCCTGTGCGCTTCCGTAGGTGGTCCAGAGTGAGTCGGAGAAGTAGGTAGCCACGGGAATGAGGCGGATGGCGGTGGTATCAACGTCGATGTTTTCGCGGATCACACGCTGATGGTTGCTGTCGGTCTCGTAAACGGTGTTCCAGTTTCCGTTGTCGTCAAGTGCTTCGACTCTGAAGGATTTGAGCATACAGCGGGGGAATCCAAAAGTGGTGAAGTTGTAGTCGCGGCGACGGTACAGCGTGGTGGAAATGTTGAGCACCAGAGGGTTGCCCTCGGTGTATTCGCGGTCAAGGTCGCTGTCGACGATAAGACGGAAGGAGGAGACGTGAGTCTTTTTGTCAAAGGTGTAGGTGATGGCGCGGTTGCACATGCCGAAATAGCCGTTGTCATTGCCCCATATCTTGCGTTCAATGCCGTTGTGAAGCACGGACGCGTCACCCCAATCGGCGCTGAGCGTTGCGGAGAGTGACAGGGGAGAGATGGGGCGCTTGAAGCCGGGCAGGAAGCAGTCGTCCTCAAGCAGACGCGCCTGTATCTCGCCTATACGCTTCTCGCATACCTCGCGAGGCAGCATGCCGTGCTGAACAGCGTCAGCCGCTGCGGTGCCGACCGCCTGACCCATAACGCCGCAAGTACCCATGACGCGGGTTGTGCTGAAGGCGATATGAGTTGCACTTATGTTGCGTCCCGCGAACATAAGGTTGTCGATGTTCTTGGAGTAGAGGGCGCGAAGCGGTATGCCGTAGGGCTCGGTCAGGCGGCGCTTTTGCAGGTGACCTTCGCCTTGCGCGCTCATATAAAAACCGCCGGGCAGGTGGTTGTCGATCTGCCAGCCGCCGTAAGCAACGGTGTCGGGGAACTGACGTCCCGCCTCAACGTCGTGCTGTGTGATTATGTAGTCACCAACGTAACGTCTGCTTTCTCGCTTGCCGGGTAGGAAGCCTACGAAGTCCAGCTCCCAGTTGTCGGCACCGTGGTCGCCCTGATTCTTGATGTGGTCCCAAACGCCGAAGGCGATCTTCAGCAGCTCGTCTCGCGTGGCTTCTGTGTCGCGCAGGGAATCGACCATGCCGCCCAGCTCTATCCAGTAGAAGTTTGTATTTATCTTATCAAGACATTCATGGGGTTTGAAGTTCATTTCTTCGTCTGTGTGATATGTGTGTGCCCAAGCGGGAGGAATGTACTCGCATTTGTGATCGGTCTCATGCGCCTGTATCATAAGGCTCATGCCCATGGTATGCTTGTCAGCAACTTCAAGGCCGAACTCCTCGCCGAATGCGTCTTTTGCCTCGCGACCTACCATATATTCGGCGTCGGTCAGCTCGGAAAGTATGCTGTCGCCCGAGCAATCAACGAATATCTTGGCATCAACAGTGTGCCAGGTGTAAGTGGTAAGCTGGAAGCCTGTTACACTTTTTATATGACCGTTCTCGCTGTCAGCGTCACAAACGGAGCAGTTGAGGATGAGCTCAATGTTGGGCTCTGCCATCACTTTCCCGTAAAGAAGGGCATCCCAAAGGGCGAAATTTCTGTCTTTGTTGCTATACATGTTGTCCAGCAGTATTTCTTCCATGATGCCGGTCTCCTGCAGGTTTCGTACACGGCTGCCCGCACCGGATACCCACATTCTGATCTCGGATGATGAATTACCGCCAAGCATTGGTCTGTCCTGTATCAGGACTACGCGAGAGCCGCATCTTGCGGCGCTGATAGCGCAAAAGGTGCCGGCAAGTCCGCCGCCTACGACACAAATGTCTGTCTGATGATGCTTTTCGTAACGTTGTTTCATACAAAGTTCTCCATTTTTTATAATCTTTCGCGATTGCCTATTGACAAATCAAAAAAATAGTGTATAATTATTATATAGTTCACGCGATAGCAATTCAACTTAAATTAAGACAAAATATTGTAGAAATGTGATGTGATTATGAAAAATTATTTGAAACAGCATTTAGAGCAGGGCTCATACGGCGAAAATCCCGTTATATCCGGCAGCAATTATTCAAGCATCCACGGTTGGGAGGACAAGCTCATTCACAATAGCTTGATCTTTTCGCACCGTAAAAACGACTATACCGAAGAAACATTTTATGAGGGCTTCCAGAGCCACGATTATTACGAAGTTGTATTTTACATTTCCGGTAAGGTGGAATACGTATGTGAAAACGACGTTTTCAAGCCGCTTCCCGGCATGGTAGTGGCAAGCCTGCCCGATACCATGCATACTGCCCGACTTGTCTCTGACAGCACATATGAGAGATTCGTGTTCTATTTCAAACGCGACTTTTTCAACTATTGCGGCGATCAGTTTGCGATGCCAGCGTTTTTTACGGCAAAGGGCGGCTACGGCGCACTCCAGCCCGATGAGGTCATGTTTGAAAAGCTTCGTACACTTGCCGAGGCGGCAGATCGCGCATCCGCGTCCGGTACACCCGAGGGCAGAGTATTGGCGTATAGCTATATAGTTCAGTTCTTTGCATTGCTCGGCAATGACAGTGAAATCGCGGTGAGCACAAACGATAAGCTTCCCGATAATGTAGCGCGTATTAAAAAGTACATTGATACTTATTATAGCTCTATTGAGGGCGTCAGCGAGATCGCGGCATACTTCTTCTATAGCCGCGAGCACGCATCCAGACTGTTCCGCCAATATTTCAACATTACTCTTTCCGAGTATCTTATGCAGCGCCGCGTAGCGGAGAGCACCAAGCTGTTGCTTGAGGGACAGAGCGTGGCTCAGGCATGCTATGCCGTAGGCTTCAGAAGCGTATCATCTTACATTAATGCGTTCCGCCGCATAACCGGAAGCCTTCCTTCCGAATACAAAAAGAAAAGATAACCGAGCAAATAAGTCGTTTGTTTGCTAATATAAATGGATCTGTATTGCCAAAATCGGCAGTATGGATCCATTTTTTATACAGTTGTTTTTAGCACTCGATTGCATAGAGTGCTAATATTTACAATTTGGTAATAAAATAATGAATATTTGTTCATATTTTAGATATACAATATATATGTCGAATAAGACACCAAACTAAACTTTAATTGATCTTGATCTCGCCGCGTAGCGGCGGAAAGGAGAACTTATGAACATACAAAAATTAACACAAAAAAGCATAGAGGCGGTAAATCGCGCACAAAGCATTGCCACAGAGCACTCAAACCGCCAGCTTGAGCAGGCGCATATACTGTCGGCTCTTGTGGAGCAGGACGGCGGAATTGCGGGAGAACTGCTGAAAAAGTGCGGAGCAGACCCGCGCGCTATTTTGACAGAGCTGGAGCAGATAATAGCATCGTATCCCAAGGTCAGCGGCGACGGAGGAATGTATCTGTCGCAATCCGCAGATAAGGCTTTGAACGAAGCCGAAAAGCTGGCGGAACGTATGGGCGACGAATATATTTCCGTAGAGCATATTTTAATGGGGATAGTTGAGGTGGCTGATAAGGACATCAAACAGCTTCTTCGTAAATTTGATATTGGCAAAGATAAGCTTTTGTCCTCGCTCAAAGAGCTTCGCGGCAACCGCCGCGTGACGGGTGACAATCCCGAGGACACCTTCAATGCCCTTGCCAAGTACGGAACCGACCTTGTAGAGCGCGCCCGTGCGCAAAAGCTGGATCCCGTTATCGGGCGTGACGAGGAGATACGCAACGTTATTCGCATACTTTCCCGAAAGACCAAGAACAATCCTTGTCTTATAGGTGAGCCGGGCGTTGGTAAGACGGCGATAGCTGAGGGGCTGGCGCAGAGAATAGTCCGCGGTGACGTACCGGACAACCTTAAAGACAGAAGCGTTTTTTCTCTGGATATGGGCGCGCTTATCGCGGGTGCAAAATTCAGAGGCGAGTTTGAGGAACGCCTTAAAGCCGTGCTTGAGGATATTCGCAAAAGTGATGGCAGGATTATTCTGTTTATCGACGAGCTTCATACTATTGTCGGCGCGGGCAAGACCGACGGCGCTATGGATGCGGGCAACCTGCTGAAGCCTATGCTGGCTCGCGGCGAGCTGCATTGTATCGGTGCCACCACGCTTGATGAGTACCGCAAATATATAGAAAAGGATGCAGCGCTCGAGCGTCGATTCCAGCCTGTTCTTATAGATGAGCCCACAGTGGAGGACACGATATCCATTCTTCGCGGGCTCCGCGAGCGTTACGAGGTTTATCACGGCGTCAAGATACACGACAGCGCATTGCTGGCGGCGGCAACTTTGTCGGACCGTTATATTTCCGACAGATTTTTGCCAGATAAGGCAATCGACCTTGTTGACGAGGCGTGTGCGCTGATAAAGACCGAAATGAACTCCATGCCCACCGAGCTTGACGAGCTTCAGCGCCGAATTATGCAGCTTGAAATTGAGGAAGCGGCGCTGAAGCGCGAGACGGACAAGCTGTCCGCCGAGCATCTGAGTGAAATACGAAAAGAGCTTGCAGAGCGTCGTGAGCATTTCTCCGAAATGAAGGCGAAGTGGGAGAACGAAAAAACTGCTATTGACCGCGTGGGTGAGTTGCGCCGCAAGATCGAGCAGACCAACGCGGACATTGAAAAGGCGCAGACCGAATACAATCTCAGCCGTGCAGCCGAGCTTAAATACGGCGTTTTGCCCAAGCTTCAAAGTGAGCTTGAGGAGGCAGAGAAGCAGGATAGCGCCAAGACGACGCTGTTGCGCAGCAGCATAAACGAAGAGGAAATCGCCAAGATAGTAGCACGCTGGACAGGCATACCTGTTTCCAAGCTGCTTGAGGGCGAGCGCAAAAAGCTGCTGTCTATGCCAGAGACGCTGCACAGACGCGTTATCGGTCAGGACGAAGCGGTGCAGGTGGTCAGCAATGCAATACTTCGCTCCCGCGCGGGTATTCAGGACCCCAACCGTCCTATCGGTTCGTTTATGTTCCTCGGTCCCACGGGTGTTGGCAAGACCGAGCTTGCGCGTGCGCTTGCCGAGGCGCTGTTTGACGATGAAAAGAACATCGTGCGTATCGATATGAGCGAATATATGGAGAAATTCTCGGTATCGCGCCTTATCGGAGCGCCTCCCGGATACGTCGGCTACGACGAGGGCGGTCAGCTTACCGAGGCTGTACGCCGCAGACCGTATTCGGTGGTGCTTTTCGACGAGATCGAAAAAGCGCATCCCGAGGTGTTCAACGTGTTGCTTCAGGTGCTTGACGACGGCAGAATAACCGACAGTCAGGGCAGGACGGTGGATTTCAAAAACACAATTATCATAATGACCTCTAACTTGGGCTCGGAAATTATACTTGACGGTATAACCGAGCAGGGTGAGATCAGTGACACAGCGCGCCAGGGCGTGACGGCATTGCTTCGCCGCCAATTCAGACCGGAATTTCTCAACCGTGTGGATGAGATAATCTTTTACCGTCCGCTGACAAAGCAGGATATACACGCTATTTCCGAGCTGCTGTTGGGCAAGCTGCGCAAGAGGCTTGGCGAGCTACGCCTGACGCTGGACGTCAGTGAAGCGGCGCGCGACTATATGATAGAGTCGGGTTATGACCCTATCTACGGTGCGCGTCCGCTAAAGAGATTTATTCAGTCCAAAGCTGAGACGGTGGTGGCGCAGTATATCATTGCCGCCGATCCCGCGCCCGACAGCACGTTGACGCTGGACTATAACGGCAGGGAATTGTATATCAAATAAAAAGCTTGAGGCGACACGTTTTAAACGTGTCGCCTCTGTTTACATAAAGAAAGGTAGCAACATCCGGCTGTTGAAAGTAGATGCTGACGCATCTCCTCAACCTACGCCCGAAGCGGTGACCGAATGCTATGCTAAAATAATAATAAAGAAAGATTTTTCGCAAGTCACATCCAGCATCACTGTGCCTTCAGTATTAAACGATCCATCTTTCTTCACTGATAGTATAGCACAAAAAACGGAAAAGTCAACGCCTTCGGCGAAAAAATCTCACAATATCGATACCGAGGCGGCAGAACAGGCGGCGCGGGAGGCGGCGGAGGTGGAGGCGTTCCGCAATGCGCAGGATGCGGAGTACGATCGCGTGTGCCAGGCAGAGCTTGAGGATGATATAACAACAGCTGCAGAGCGTGCTATATTTGACGCCGAAGTCAGCCGTTCCGAGGTGTCGGCAAAGGACAACAATTCCCACTGGTTCGCGTGGCCTGACGTGTCCCGTGAGGTGGGCAATATTGTCAAGGAGTACGGCATCAAGGGTACATCCGCACGGTACATCTCTTTCGCGGTGCACCGCGCGTTCAACGGATTCCGTGCGGAGGTCACGACTGCAGAATATTGCAAAAGCTTTATTGAGCACGCATGTTTTCCGTATACCTATGATACGCATCCGTCCATTTGTATCTGAATACATCTTCCGGGAACGGCTCGTCGTAGGCGTAGCCCTCGAGGCAGGTTATGAGACCGTTTTTTACGAACAAAATATATCCCGTTCCGTGCTGCAGGCGGTTGATGTCAAGCCCGAGACATCCCAGCGTTTCGTTAAAGTCCCCCAAGCTGTCGGATGTGTCCGCAACTTCAAAATCGGTGAAAAAGCCGTGGCCTGTGAAGCGGCGTTTTTTTGTGTGGCAGTTGTTGTATTGGTTGAGAATTTTTTGCTCGAACTGCGGCGTTTCTTTAGCTATCCAAGTCATGACATCACGCTCAAACTCTTCAAAATTACCTGTTGTCCATCCGTCAGCCAGCCATCCAAGCTCATCTATAAGCGCCTCACATTCAAGACCGTATGCGTTTGGCTCGTAATCCTCCCTGAGTCCGCGGGCGTGAAACTCATCTGCTACCGCGCATTGCAGCTTGGTGTAAAAATCCCGTGTGTACATATGAATATCGGGGTCAAATGCTTGGTCTGCCAGATGCGGAGCATGGCGGCTTAGTATCGGCAGCAACATATCGCACGAAGATTTTTTCAGCGGAATCATAATGTTATACCTCTTTTAAAGTTGCTTTGCCCGATTCGGCGGTTGCTTTGGCTAACTTGCGAATTGAGACACTGCAATCATACTTGCTTTCGTCCAGCAGCTCACGGGGCAATATGCCTCGCCTTATCAACGCTTGCACTGCAAAGAAACGGTCTGTCGGTGACGTGTACTGCGAGTAGAACTCAGACAGCAGCTCATACGGCATGTCGGGAGTGCCGAGAAATGCGTTGGAACGCAAAATATCGAAAAAGCAGGTGAATTTGCGCGTTCCGAGTGAGCGTTTCATTTCATGGGCGAAATAATCGCGGTCCTCGGCGGTATAGTTTAGGTCAAAGTACATATACAGCCCAAATAGCTCGGCGTCCTCGGTAGGCTTTTCCGTGTACAGCTTTTTGCCAAGCTCTTTGACGCGTGTATCACGTGTGCTTGCCAGTGTGCGCAGGGCGGGCAGGAGGGAAAACGCGGTAGCGCTTTCGCAATTTTTAAGCTGTTCGAGCTCTTTTTGCTGCATTTCAAGAAGCGGTTTTATAATATCCGATGGAAATGCGGGCGGACGGCTGAAGGCGTTGTTGAGCTGCCAGAAGAATGATAGCAAAAACGCTTGATCAACGGCATCCTCGGTGTGATATATGGCGTGCACCGCCACGGATCGCACAACCTCGGGAGATGCCGACGTGAACGAATTCCACAGGTCTTTGTATTCTTTAACGTGAGTGCAGTTGGGATAGTAACGAGTTTGGTTATATGCGAGAATGTCATCAAGTGTGATATTTTTTATGAGAGTTTCGCGTTCAACATCAAATTTGAATTTGTGCTTGATCTTCTTTACGTTGGGGTCAATATTCTCGACCGTGTTAAACATTTCGGATAGCTTTTTGCCCGACTCAAATTCAACAGGGAAGACATCCGCGGGGAACCAACCGTCGATGGGCGGATATTTGGCATAGCCGTAAAAGCTTGCAAGATCCAGCAAAAGCTGACTCATTCGTTTTTCGTCATTTTTTTTGGCGTATGCCAGATCACGGAATGCGGTGACGTAGTTGTTAATGGCACGGGAATCGTCAAACTTATCAAACCATTGCAACGCGGCTTGCTCCTCGGTACAAAAATCGTTTTTGCCGAAATCTTTTGTTTCTTCAACAAATGCGAGATAGCTTTTCTTGTAATTTTGCTCAAGTATCTCGTCGCGTGCTTCGCCGTATCCCAATTGATCGAGAATCTGCAATATGCGACCGTATGAGCCTGTTTTTAGCTTTTCGAGCAGAATTGAGCATATCTCGGCGACGCGTTCTTCATAATTGTCAAAGCATTTGAGCAGCCATTTTTCGTAGTTACCGAATTGGCGATGATCTGCACGGTCGGTGGTGAGATATGCTTTGAGAGTTTCCCAGAAGGGTTCTTTGTCAGGCTCCTGACGAAGCAGTGTATATGCGCGTCCCAGACCTTTATAAAGGTAGTCGTTAAATTGCTCTACGTCCATATTGCTTGATTTTGGTGCTGCATTTTTGTGATTTGTTAGCTTTTTCTGCAAGGTTACGCGCATAGTTTTCATGGGCGAGACAATGCTGCGCACGATGTCAAAGCCGCAACGCTGCAAAACGTTGACAAAATCGTGATACCGTTTGGGCGTTGACATATCCTGAGAGATATATGCCTCAACGTATTCAAAGCCTGCAGTGTGAGCGATCTCGCAAACGTGATCTACCAGCGCTTCTTCAATTCCGCAACCAGAAAAATCGGGATCGACAACCAAATCAACTATAGAGAATATGCGGGCATTCGCGGGGGCGGTGGGCTCGCCGCGCTCCTCGTCGGTAAGACCGAGCCACTTGTATTTGGCTTTATCGCCACAGTTGCAGAATCCGACTGCGTTGACTTGTTCGAGACACGCCAAAAATCCCGTCAGAATGCCGTCGGATATGAGCTGTTGTGCAAGCTTTATATGAGCGCTTTTGAATTTAAGCATACCGAGATTGGATCTTACTGTCTCGGCAAGCTTTTTATTGAATTCGGTTCTTTGCTCGTTATCTATGTCATAGTCGGTTGAGAAATCCACGAGACTCGGAGTGTCGGTATAAGCGCGGTCTTTGAAAAAATTAATATATGTGATCTGCTTTTCGCTGTCAAGCTTCTGTATGTTCAGATTTTGACGGACGATGCGGCATTTGAGGTCGTGTAGCTCGTCGCCCTTGAAGCTGCCCCACAGAAATTGCTCGGTTTCAGATACAGGGTGGGTGTGTCTTGCCAGCTTATTTACGAGAGGGGAGGCGTAGGTAGTATCGCTCGGCACCCGGTCTGCATGCTGTGCCAGACGGTAAGCCTCGCATTTGTTGTTGACGTAACCGTTTGTGTCGCCGTTCTTGCGGCAAAGCTCTGCTTTTTTATCATACAGTATCCAACTCAAACGGTCGTGATCCGACTCGTCAAAGTAGAGCTTTATCAGTGATTCTGCCAGTGAGAGTGAGTCCTCGGTGTTGTATGACAGAAGTTCATTATAGAACATAATGAACTTATCTTGAAGTGTCTTTTGTTTGTGGCGAACAAGATCATCGCCCTCAAGTATTTCTTTCAATTCAAAATCGCTGTTTTCGGTATATTTCATCGCTTCCTCGCGGCGCCCGAGAGCGGCAAGCGTTCTTGCGAGAAAATGTTTGTATCCGTCGTCATCGGGATATTTGCGCATAAGATGACGAAAATGCTTTTCGGCGCGCTTGAGGAAAAACTCATCACTATTTTGCTGACCAATAAAAAACTCGTCACATGCTCTGCGGTATAACCAGGTTTCATTGTCGGGGAAGGAGAGCAATGCTTCTTCCGATACCAGCAAGCTTTCTCCGTTGCCGATCATAACCGACTTTTGAAATTTTTGCTCAAGCTCTTTTTTCTTACTTCCGCCCAGCAGCTCGTCAACGCCGATGCCAAGTGCTTGACAAAGGGGGATGAGCAATCCTATGTCGGGAGCGGACTGCGCAGTTTCCCATTTGGATATGGCTTGCGCCGAAACTCCCAGCCGCAATGCCAGATCTTCCTGTGTTAGTTTTTTCGCCTTGCGCAGCTCGCGTATCTTTTGAGCCATTTCCTGCATAGTAGAGTCCTCCTTTGTGTAACGTGGTTTTATTATAGCATACGTATACTTAAAACGCAATAAAATGTTTCGATATACCGACACAACCATAGGTTGAAAAAAGCGTTCCGATACGGTATCGTATCGGAACGCGAGGCTTAAATGGATGGTTTATTCAAAGCTTTCGAGCAGTTTGCCAAGCAGTCTTTCTACCATTCTGCTATTTGCTTTTGAGGCGGTAGCCCAGCTTTGATTGTCAATGCAAGCCTTGGAATATATCTCGCTCATGGTGCTGAGTTTTGCGCCGAAGAGTCTGCCAAGGTCAAATATAATGTTGGAACGGATAAGGTCAAATGCCTGGGCGGTCTGGTCGTTGGAGGAATACTTATACTTCATGTTGACCTCGAAGATGGCAGGAGTGGTCAGATTGTATCCCTCTTCGCCGAGGCACTCGAGAACTGCGGTTGCCATTTCGGTCTTGTCACAGCCCAGCATGATCTCGTAAAGTGTGAAGGGGTTACCTACCGTGGTATAGTAACGCTCCTGCGATTCTTCATATTTCGGGATCGGAACTACGCCGTATTTGAAGGAAGCGTTGTTCAGACCGGAGGCGTGGGTGTTATCCGCTATGTATATACGGTTCTGAGCAAACAGTGCGCGGCCCTGAGAGAAAGTATTGTATGTATTTGCGTTGTTGTTTTCGGTGTAGCAATCGTTGGTGTTGAACCAAGCTGCCAGCTTTTCGGCAAGGTTGATAGCTTTTTCGGATGAGTAATCGGGAGATACTATTGTGTTACCGTTGGCATCCTTATCGATCCAACGCATTCCTGCGCCTGAATAGAAGGAGTCGGCGTGGAAGTAAAGTGTGGTCAAACCGAAGGTGTCACCGAAGTCTTTCTTTTCGTTTCCATTATTGTCCTGATAAAGGTTCTCGGACATGGCGATCATTTTGTCAAGAGTCCATTTGCCGTCAAGGGCAAGGGGAGTGGGGTCCTCAAGACCGAGAGCGGTTATCTGATCAGCGTTGTAGTAAACACCGTACATGAAGTGCAGAGTATTGGTAGAAATATCACCCGAGATAAAGTACATTTTATCCCCGATGGTAGCGGTCTCGGTAATGGATTCGGGCCACCAGGGCATGGAAAGGTCGATATAACTGTCATCAATATCAAGCAGGTCCATAGCCATACCGCCTGCGGCCACGACGCCGCCTGTACGGCTATGTGAAGCAAGTATGTCGAATTCTTTTGCACCTGCATTAAAACTGTTCTGAACCTTTTTTAGGAAATTGTCGCTGTTGCTTACGTTTCCTTTTTCACCTATGTAGTTGAGCTGAACCTTGAGGCGGTCTTCTACGTTGAGATTTCGTTGATAAATAGCGTCATTTACATTGTCACCGGTCATGCTATCGGCAAAGAACTCGGGGCGCTCAACGTCATTCCAGTACAGGAAATTAACAGTGGCGCCTTCGAAATCGAGGTCGTCGGGCAGGGCGGAGAGCTTTTGGGGCGCGGTGGTCTCTTCATCAGATGCGGTGGTGGTTTCTTCTGCGGGGGTATTTTCAACGGCCGCTTGTGCCGTTGTGGTGTCTACAGTGGTGTCATCGTTGGATTGCGCGCAAGCTACGGCAGACAGACAAAACAGTGCAACCATAGCGAGGCAGATGAATCTTAAGTGTTTTTTCATAGCAAGCATCCTTTATATATTTTTTGTATGATATGGTATAACTGTATACATTGTAACACAATGTGGATGTAAAATCAATAAAATATATGAAATTTAACAATATGTTTTTTGGCATGCACAAATTTAATATAAAAGTAAAAAAACTATTGCCAAACGTGGTAAAAAAGTGTATAATTAAACCGATTATAATTATTTTGAAAGGATCATCTTATAATGAAAAGAACAGCAGAAAGATTTGTTGAAAAGCAGTACGATCTTGTTGTTGTCGGCGGCGGTATGGCAGGCCTTTGCGCAGCTATGTCCGCGGCAAGACACGGCAGCCATGTAGCACTTGTTCACGCACGTCCCGTGCTTGGCGGAAACGCTTCCAGCGAGATCCGTATTCACATTTCGGGCGCTGACCAGAGCTTGCGTCAGCCCCAGTATGCCGAAACAGGTCTTATTTATGAGCTTATGCTTGAAAACAAGGCAAGAAACGATTACTACAACTATTCTATCTGGGACATGATACTGTTCGAGAAGGCAAAGGACGAAAAACTGCTCGATCTGTACATGAACACCACAATGTACGACTGTGAGACCGAAGGCAGTCGCATTACCGCGGTTCTCGGCGTTCAGCAGACAACCGAGATGCGTATCCGCTTCACAGCGCCCCTGTTTGTAGACGCTACAGGTAACGGTACTCTCGGCTACTATGCAGGTGCCGAGTACAGACAGGGAAGTGAAGCGCAGTCCGAGTTTGGGGAGCCTCACGCGCCCGAGAAGGCTAACAACGAGCGTATGGGTAACACAGTGCTTATGAAAGCCGTTGACATGGGTCACCCTGTAAAGTTTACTCCTCCCGCTTTTGCTAAAAAGTTGACCGAGGAACAGCTAAAGTACAGAATGCACTGCGCTAAGCATACCATTGACCCCAGCATGGCTCCCGACCCTCAGGAGTGGCTCAGGCTCTCCGGAACCAGCTGCCGCGGCGTTGATTACGGTTACTGGTGGTTGGAGCTTATGGGTGAAGAGGATGACATTATTCCCGATTTCGAGAATATCCGTGACGACCTTATGGCTTACGCATACGGTCTGTGGGATCACATAAAGAATGGCGGCGATCACGGCGCAGAGAACTATGCGCTTGAGTGGGTCGGCGCGCTTCCCGGTATGAGAGAGAGCCGCAGACTTGTTGGTGATTACATATTCAACGAGTGTGACGTTCTCGAACACAGACAGTTTGACGACGCTGTAGCATACGGCGGCTGGTGTGTTGACCTTCATGCTCCCCACGGTCTGCTTGACTACGACCTGCTTCCCAGCGATTGCTATCACTTTAAAGGCATCTACACCATTCCTTACCGTTCTTACTACTCCAAGAATATAGATAACCTCTATCTTGCAGGCCGTGATATCAGTACCTCCAAGATGGGTCTTGCAAGTACACGTATTATCGGTTGCTGTGCTGTCGGCGGTCAGGCAGTCGGTACCGCGGCGGCACTTTGTAAGAAGTACGGAATCGATAACACACGCGGTCTTGCTCCTCATATCGGTGAGCTGCAACAGATGCTTATAAAGGATGACGCATTCCTGCCCGGTTTTGTCAATGAGGATGCCGCAGACTTTGCTCGCAATGCTAAGTTTACCGCAAGCTCTTACGTGGAGGGCGGTGAGCCCTGCAATGTTACCGACGGTATTACAAGAAGACTTGACGGAGTTGTTCACGGTTGGGTATCCGATGGTATTTCCGATAAGGGCGAGACGCTTACCATGACTCTTGACAAGGCGGCAACGCTGTCTCAGCTCCGTCTGACCTTTGACTCCGATTTCGCATATCCTATCCGTGTTACCATGGCGTATAACCGTCAGGTACAGCAGAGAGTCGGTGTTCCCGCAGAGCTGGTCAAGGACTATACCGTTACTCTCAAGAAGGATGGCAAGGTTGTTCGCACCATCGAGGTCAAGGGCAACTATCAGCGCCTTAACGTGCTTGATTTTGAGCCTACCGAGTGCGACAGTGCGGAGATCTGCATTGCATCCACAAACGGAGCAGATAAGATCACAGTATTTGAAGTCAGAGCATATTAATGTGCACTTCTTGATCACGACAACATAAAAACGATATGAAAATTTTACTCAAGGCTGTCATTGTGATACTGGTTCTGGTGATGGCGATTCAACTTGTTGCCTGTGGCAACAACAACGCAGTGGTGGAGGATACCACCACTGCGGAGGTAGTCGATACAACCGAGCTAATGTCATGGGAAACAAGTAAAACAGATACGGAGGAACCGCAGATGACAACCGATCAGGTCACGACAGCAGAACCTGTCATTGCGGAAAAATATCAAGTGTTGAATTATAGTGATTTCAAGGCGCTTTGGCTGTCTCAATACGACCTAGCAAGCGTTTATTGCACTGGGTCGTCACAGAGAAGCAAGCAAAGCTTCATAACATATATTAAGAAAATATTGTCCAATACCAAGGGGCTTGGCATAAACACCGTTATAGTTCAGGTTCGCCCCTTTGCGGATTCCATGTATCCGTCCGAGTACTATCCCATGTGCAGTATGGTGGTCGGAAGCTACGGCAAGGACGCAACGTATGATGCTTTTGAGATAATAATCGAGGAGGCGCATGCTCTGGGACTTTCCGTTCAGGCGTGGATAAACCCCATGCGCGCTATGCTTGACTCGGAGATCGTCAAGGTCAATGACAAATATCTTATCAAGCAGTGGTATAGTGATAGCGCTACGCGAGGCAAATACGTTGTCAAGGTATCTAACCGCTGGTATCTCAATGTGGCGTATGAGCCTGTCAGACAGCTTATTATAGACGGCGCGAGAGAAATAGTGGAAAACTATGACGTTGACGGACTTCATATGGATGATTATTTTTATCCTACTACCGAGTCGTCATTTGACGCGGCAGCATATTCAGACTATATCCGCGGCGGTGGACGTAAAGCTTTGGCTGACTGGCGCCGTGAACAGCTTAATGTGCTCGTATCCGGACTTTGGAGCATGGTAAAACAGCATGACAGTGATATACTGTTTGGTATCAGCCCTGCGGGCAATTTCAATACTGTTTATAATAATCAGTATGCGGACATATACACATGGTGCGCAAATGAGGGGTATATCGATTACATTTGCCCTCAGGTGTATTTTGGCTTTGAGCACGGTTCTTGTGATTTTGTCAAGGTGTCTACAACGTATCAGAGTATGATAAAAACGGATAAGGTAAAGCTTATCATTGGCATGACACTTGGCAAGGCACTTAACGGTTCCAAGGGAACTGAGGATCAGTATGCGGGCAGTGGCAAGCGCGAGTGGATAGAGAATAAGGATATTCTGCTTCGCGGTCTTGAATACACTAAGAAATTGCCCAAATGTACGGGTGTGGCGTATTTTTGTTATCAGTATTTTTACGATCCAATATCGGGCACCGCTGTTTCCGGAACCAAGACGGAACGTGATAATTTTTTGCCGCTTTTGAAGGATATAAGTTGGAAGTGATATCTCTAAAAATAAATATTAAAGTAATTGGCTGAAAAATATTTTAAAATGTGATCTCGCAATAATGGCGTTGATCGCACAAAATAAAATATAATCATTTTAGAAAGGTAGATTTATTATGAAAAAAGTATTATTGGCTTTAACAATTGCGCTCATGCTGTTGCTTGTTATGGTACCGATCAGCGTTTCGGCGGCAGAGGGAACGGCTGTTACCAATGTGGCAGAATTTAAGGCAATGAAGAGTGGCGAGTCGTATTATCTTGCAAACGATATTGACTTCGGCGGCGAAAGATTCCAGTGCTACATTCTGCAGGAGTTCAGCGGCAAACTGGACGGAAATGGCTTCTGCATTTACAACTTTACTATTGATGGCACAGACATTGAGAGCGACTGCGGAATTATTCAGCGTGCTAACAAGGTTGGAAATCTTGAAATTATGAATCTGACCGTAGGTAAGAAGGATGCTCCCGTTTCGCTGTTTACAAATGCCAGCGGTAAGAGCCACGGTATGCTGTTTGGTGCGCAGGAGAACAAAAACTCTTCTACTATAACAAACGTTACCATTTATGCCAATGTGCGCGCTCAGACCGCAGGTAAGGCGAATGTAGGCGGATATATCGGCTACAGCCGTGTGGTTACTTTTGAAAGCTGCAATATTTACGGCGTTATAGAGGCAGGCAGCGGAATGAATGAGGTAGACCCCGTTTACCACAACGCGGCAGGCTATATAGGCTCTGCTAACAATGATATGACTAACTTTATCGGTTGTGAAAACAATGCGGAGATCATTTCCTATTGCTCTGAGGTTGAAGCTCGTGCGGCAGGATTCGTTTCTTATACCGCGGGTGGTACTAACTTTACCGATTGCGCAAACTACGGTAAAGTAACTGTTTACGACTGCGGTCTTCAGATGGCAGACGGTACTGCGGCAGGCTTTGTAGGTCACGCCAACAAGACTACTCCCGTTCTTTTTGAAAACTGCACCAACTACGGTGAAGTAAGCGCTTCCAACTGGTGCTCGGCTATGGTCGCTCACGTTGTTTCCGGCGCATTCTTCAACAACTGCAAAAATGAGGGTACATATAACAATCAGGCTCTGATCTGCGGTCCTTTCGTTGGTAACGTTGTAGAGGGCGCTATTGTTGAGTATGAAAGCCTTTGCGTAGATAAAATGGATACTTCCGTTATTTGGGGCCCTGCTGAAACAACCACCGAGGCTCCCGTAGAGACCGAAGCGCCTGCAGAAGATACCACCACCGAGGCTCCTGCGGAAATCGAGGTGCCTGTTGACACCACTACCGCAGCTCCCGAGGCGGTTGATACAACAACAGCAGCTCCTACAGCTCAAGCTCCTACCACCGATGCTCCTAAGGCAGAGGGTGGTTGCGGCTCCGCAATGATGCCTATAGCTGTTGTTGCAATTCTTGGCTGTGCATGGGTTGCATTCGGCAAGAGAAAATAAGCTTTCACAAAAAATAAAAAAGTCGTTGGCAATTGCCAACGACTTTTTTATGCAAAAATTATTGTTCCTACGTCTGTAAACTCGTGTTTTCCCAATGAAACCACGTTTTTGCCGTGTTCGGAGCAAAAAAAACGTATTGCCCGAGCGTCGGGATGATAGTCTATGTTGCCGCAAAAATATACCGTGTCGCCGCAAGTGCCCGACGCACCGCCGATAAAGCCGGTGTCGTATCCGTCAAGGCGAATGTGACCGGGAGATATTTTCAAGACCTGAATGCCTTGCTTTTGCGCGGCGGAGGCAATCGAGTTGTCATAAGTAATAATGGCATTGTCATCCACAATGCAGGCAGAGCATTTTGTATAGCCTTGCTTTACATCAATGAGGTTGAGCTTGTTTTTGATACACATATCGGATATGTGGCGTGAGATGTAATTTGTACGCCCGAATATGTGCGTGCCAACTTCGGCGGCATTGAAAAGTATGTCGTGGGGATAAACACCGGATATATTTTCGCTTGATAGTACGATCTCTGCTTGCGCACGATCGGCTATTTCTTCAAGTTTACCGCGAGCGATTACATAGTAATCCTTGTGAGTGATCAGCTTGCGGTGTGACAAAAATATAAGCATGTCGGGGTGTGAAGCCACGGGGGCGGGCAGACAAGGGAAGGGGGGCAACGTAATTATATCAAAGCCGCGATCCGCCAGCGCGCGCTGACAGGTGGTGGGCATTCGTTCGTCAACGATAGCAATCATTTTTTACCTTCTTTTTTTTGGATACAAAGAAAGGCAGACACTGTTAATGTCTGCCGAGCTTTGGCATAAAACTCCATTAATTAAGCGCGGTTGATCTTACCGGAACGCATGCAACGGGAGCAAACGGTGACGGTCTTGGGTGTTCCGTCAACGATAGCCTTTACCTTGCGGATATTGGGTTTCCATGCTCTGTTTGTTCTGCGGTGTGAGTGAGAAACGTTCTGACCGAAGGTAACGCCCTTTCCGCAAACGCAACATTTTGCCATTCCTGACACCTCCTAATTGCACACAAAGTGTACTTTTATTGAAAAATTATTATTATTCGAGCAACATTTTGTATTATAGCATATAAATGTTGAAATTGCAAGAGTTTTTTGAAAAAAAACGAATATGAAACAAAAAAATTTATAATTCGGTGCGGTTATTGACCCAAAAGGTTAAGATTGCCAAGGAATATGCCGTTAAGACGGACGCGTGTTATTGCTAATATACCGCCGGGAGCGGCAGAGGATAAAAGTTCATCCGTGCATTTGTCGGACTTTACCAAGCAAGACGTATTTTGTGTCAGCGCTGATATTGTTGCACCCACTCCGCTTGGTGAGACTGCGGCGGCGTATAATATATCGCCGGTCTTGACAAGCTCTGTAACATAGTTCCACATTTTGCGAAGCTGTTCAAAGTTGACAAGTCCGTTTTGCTCTATGCTTGGCTTCAGCAGATAAAGCGAGCTTGCATCGTGGTCAGACACGGAATATTGGTGGGGATGCGGCAGATCGAGCCAGGCTGTTGCGTATGACGTGAAAGCGGGGGCATTGTCTGAGATGGTAAATCTGCTTTGAACATCGGGCAGATAGAATTCTATTTGAGCTCGATAAGCGCCAAGCAGACAAGCAACGGCTATGTCGTTGCAGCTTGAGGTTATGGGTTGGTGTATATCGAATGATAGACATACATCCTTATAGGACGCGCCTGCGGCCACGCAGTCTGAAACAGAGCATAGTGTGGTGTACAGTGCATTGAAAAAGGTGGCGGGGGATGAGTGAGCGGAAAGGACGGAATCTGAATTTTTCGCAATAGTACGGCAAGCGTATGCGCGTGCATCGGCGACGAAATTATGCGCATTGTCCGGGAATACCTGAAGTCCGTGCTCGGGTGTCATTAAGCTGTTAATTAAGGATAGAGGATAACTGACGGCTACACCCATATGATTTCGTATTGTGATACACTTGTCGGAGCAAAGTGATCCGATGACAGATGCGGTAATTCCGTAAGTGTTTGTGTTGCGAAGAAGTGTATTGACATTTTCTTGCGCTATTATAACAAGTGCAAAATCGGATGCGGTGTCACACAGCGCGGTAAGCTCGACAGGACGATCACCGGGCAGGGCGGATATGTCGATAAATGCGCCGATACGGTATTGACAGAGCAAACGAAGAACGCCTTTTTGAGAGGTAAGATTTCCGGTAATAATGCCGGCGCTGTTTTGCTCGCGGAGCATTTCTTTGAGAGTGTCGCGAAATTCTTGATCTGTCATCCCGCTGCCCTTTGACAAGATCACTATCAAATGTCCCGGTTGTATTGCGGCGGTGGGGGTAGCATGGCCTAAAGCCGCATTATAAAGGGACAGCGCGGGTATTCCATGCTTCAGCATTAGCTCAAGTTCTGCGGACCTACCGACTTCAAGTAAAGTCCGATCGCTAACTGAGCTTTTTTTGCCGCATTTTTTGAAATATTTTGCGGCAACATTTATAAGAGAATTTGCTGTAGGGGCTTTTTTGACGGTGTTTACCGCGTTATATTTTTGAATAAGATCGGCGTATGTTTGCGCTACAATAGGTGAATCTGTAAACAATTTCATTATTGGATAGCTTTGATACTCGCGTTGTGCTATGATCTTATCAAATAAATATATCTCATCCAGAGACGGATCGCGACGAGCGTGGTTTCTGTAATATGCTTGCAGAGATGTCAGATGCGAGATGTCCATATACAGCCCCAGATCATACTTCATGTTTTGGAGCATAGGAGGCTGGAAGGCGGAGAAGTTTGCGACTATTCCGCGAGGTCTCTCATGCGTTTGGGGAGTGGTGTTGTTCATTGAGTGCTCCTTTCTTTACATCAACTGCGCGATACATATATCGCCGTCTGTAGATAGCAATTTTATGGGGATAATGCCGCAGGGGGGCGGACATTTTGAGGGTATCTTGACTTCGATAAACGAGGCGGTGTGACCGTGTGCAAACTCTCCGTCGAACGTTTCAAGCAAAAAATCGGTGTTTGGAGAATTTGATATCACGTTTTTGAGAATGTTGCGCTTTATCTGAGACTGTTTGCTTATCAGTGATGCCGATCTTTGACGCTTTATGTCATCCGGGACTTGGTTTGGCATGGTTGCGGCTACGGTTCCGGCACGCTTTGAGTATGCGAAAACATGTATGGAAAGCAGACCTGCTTTTTCCACGAAGTCCATTGTTTCAAGGAAATTTTGTTCTGTCTCTCCGGGGAAGCCGACGATTATATCGGCGGTAAATTGAACTTGGGGGATTGCGGCCCGTATGTTTTCTATAGCTTGCATTGCCATGGCGGTGTTATATTTTCGCTTCATGCCTGCCAGTACGCTGTCGCTTCCGCTTTGAAGTGACAAATGAAAATGCGGTGTGAGAGAGGCGAGCCCTGCAATCTTCTCAATGAAAGCGGGCTTGAAAAGCGAGGGGTCAAGCGAGCCGAGTCTGACTCGGCCTACACCCTCGATCTTATCTACCTGACAGAGCAGGGAGGCAAGGTCAGTATCCTTGAGATCTTTTCCGTATGAAGCCGTTTCGATGCCGGTAAGCACGACTTCGCGGCAACCGTTTTGAGTAAAGGCGCGGACTTCTGCCAGTACGTCCTCGGGGCGTGTGGATCTTATTTTTCCGCGAGCGGACGGAATAATGCAATAAGCGCAGTGGGATTCACAGCCGTCCTCTATTTTGATACACGCGCGTGTTCTGCCGAAGCTGTTTATGGACATTGGCTCGAAGGGGGCATCGGTTATCTCTCCAACGCAAATTTTGGACAAGTCTGCTTTTTTGCCCGATCTTACAAGCGTGGCAACAGCATCTGCGGCAGACAGCTTGTTGGAGTTGCCGCAAATATAATCAACGCCGTCAATGTCGGCGACTGCATTTGGCGCAACCTGGGCGTAACATCCTGTTACTACGATATAGGCTTGTCTGTCATGATTGCGGGCACGACGAATGAATTGACGCGCTTTTCTGTCTGCCTCCGCGGTGACAGTGCAGGTATTTATAATATAGGCATCGCACGCTTGGTCGGGTGACAAAACACGCAGACCAAGCTTCTCGCAACGCTCTGCGATGGCTTCGCTTTCGTATTGATTTACCTTGCAGCCGAGAGTGTATATCCCGACGCTTGCTTGAATATCCGACATGGGTGCTCCTTTGAGTTTATACATATATATAATTTTATCACTATTTTGCTTAAATGTAAATATCATTGCGCGAAAACTTTTTTACAATATATACTTTTTTAATAAATAATACTTGAAAAATCGACATCGATAGAGTATAATTTAATTGAATAAGTATTTGTGACGCGGTTATTGGTATATTCCCGCATGCGAATATATTTTGAAAGGAATCATTATTATGCAGAACAAAGAGATCCGTGTAGCTATGCTGGGCTTTGGCGGAATTGCTAAGTCACACAAACGTGGCTATGAAATACTTGAAAAACAGGGTGCGCCCATAAAGCTTGTTGCGGTTTGTGATATTGATGCCGAGCAGTTTACAAAGGCTGCAAAAATTAATCTCGACGGCACTCCCAAGTGGGATCTTTCAAAGCAAAAGCTGTATACCAACGTTGATGCAATGTTGGCTGAAAACGAGATCGATATGGTTGACGTTTGTCTGCCTACGTTTTTACATAAGGAATACGCATGCAAGATGCTTCGTGCGGGCAAGCACGTTTTGTGCGAAAAGCCTATGTCACTTTGCTCTGCGGATTGCGAGGAAATGTTGGCAACCGCTCGCGAGTGCGGCAAAAAGCTTATGATTGGTCAGTGTCTGCGCTTTGAACCGCTGTATCTCTTCCTTAAGAATGCTATAGATAACAACACCTTCGGCAAGGTCAAGTATGCTATGTTTGACCGCTTGAGCAGTCACCCCCGCTGGGGCTTTGAGGGCTGGTATCGCGATACAAACCGTTCCGGCGGCGCTATCATGGATTTGCATATTCACGACGTTGATATGGTTCGTTTTCTGTTTGGCGAGCCCGAGGCGGTATCTGCGCTGTCATACGACACCGAAACCCGTTGGGCAGTGGTAAACAGCCGCTTCCTTTATGATGATAAGATAGTTATTGCCAACGCATCCTGGGATGAGAGCAGATCTGTAAGCTTCCATATGAGCTACAGAGTCAACTTTGAGCAGGCCGAGGTTAAGCTTGAGGGTGGCAAGGTAATGGTATATCCAAATGTCGGTGAGCCCTATGCGGCTGAGCTTGACCGTGCTGACCGAATGGCAGAGGAGATCAAGTATCTGGCTATGAGCATACTTGAGAATGCCGATAATGTCACAAATCCTCCCGAAAGCGCTATGCAGACTGTAAAGCTTGTGGAGATGTTGCGTGAGAGCGCGGATAACAACGGAAGTGTTGTGAATTTTTAAAGTGCAGGAGGTAATCATATATGAGTGAGCTTCACATTATGGATCACCCCCTTATTACTCATAAACTGTCCATTATGAGAAATAGGAAAACAGGTTCAAAGGATTTTCGAGAGCTTCTTGGCGAGATCTCTACACTTATGGGTTACGAGATCACGCGTGATCTTCCGCTGGAGGATGTTACTATCGAAACGCCCATCACCAAAATGAAAGCAAAAATGATTTCCGGCAAAAAAATGGCGATAGTTCCCATACTGCGCGCGGGCATGGGGATGGTTGACGGTATTCAAAGACTTGTTCCCGTTGCCAAAGTGGGGCACATAGGTCTTTACCGCGATCCTGTGACGCATCAGCCTGTAGAATATTACTGTAAGCTGCCGGCAGACATTGGGGGAAGAATAGTGATACTTGTTGATCCTATGTTGGCGACGGGGGGCTCGGCATCGGATGCTTTGACGATGCTGAAAAAACACGGTTGCAAGCATATAAGACTTATGTGCCTTGTTGCGGCACCCGAGGGCGTTGCAAAGGTGCAAGAGGATCATCCCGATGTTGATATATACGCCGCCGCGTTGGACGATCACCTCAACGAGCATGCTTATATTGTTCCTGGCCTTGGAGATGCGGGCGACCGCATATTTGGCACAAAATAAAAATAAACTAACACGGCTTTGTGGAGGGCGTACCGTCCCTCCACTTGCTGTATATGGAGAATTTACCGTATGCGAATTTTAACTGTAAACCTAAATGACGCGGGGCAGAGACTTGATAAGTTTCTTTCAAAGGCGGTCAAGGGGCTTCCCATGTCGCTGATGTACAAATTTATACGGACTAAAAAGATAAAAGTCAACCGTAAACGCTGTGAGCAGAATTATATTTTACAGCAGGGCGATGAGATACAGTTGTTTATAAAGGATGAGTTCTTCGGCTCGCCCGAGCAGGATAAGACCACGGGCACGCTGGCATCCATAAAGCCCAAGCTGAGCATAGTTTACGAAGATGAAAATATCATACTTTTGAACAAACGGCCGGGCGTGCTGGTGCACGAGGATACCGAAGGAGCGGATAATACGCTGACTATGCACCTTAAAGCATATCTGTATCAGCGTGGTGAATATGACCCGGACGGAGAGCAGTCCTTTGCGCCCGCCATGTGCAATCGTATTGACCGAAACACGGGCGGTATTGTTATCGCGGCAAAAAACGCGGAAGCACTTCGCATCATGAATCAAAAAATCAAAGACGGTCAAGTGTCAAAATTCTACATTTGTGCTGTGCATGGCGTGCCAAAACGGCGAGAAGCTACGCTTAGGGCTTGGCTGAAAAAGGACAGTTCAAACAATACCGTAACTATTTCAGATACGCAACGTCAAGGCTATAAAGAGATAATTACAAAGTACCGTATTATTAAAACATCGGGCGACAGAGCGTTGCTTGAGATCGATCTTATAACGGGACGTACCCATCAGATACGTGCTCAGATGGCGCATATAGGCCATCCGCTTCTGGGCGAGGGCAAGTACGCAAACAACCGTTCAGACAGAGCGGAAGGCTATAAATATCAGGCATTGTATGCCTACCGTGTTCGTTTTGACTTTGAGGGAGATGATGCTCTTGCTTATTTGCGCGGCAAGGAATTTTCACTTGATAAACAAGATATATGGTTCATAAAGGAATTTTGATAAGCAATCAGCGCACATCGCGGATAATGCGTACGGCGTTGATTATACTGAGCGGCGCGCTGACGGGGCTTACTTTGATATTCCCCAAGATTGGCTTTTTGCAGTGGATATCAATAGTGCCTGCGGCGATACTGCTGTTTGACTTGCTGCGGGGGGCAGATTTCAAATTTCGATATGCCTGGAAGTGCGGAATTGTATTTTTTATCAGCTATTATTTGGTTGCTTACCATTGGTTTTTAGGTCTTCCGTCGTTGGAATTCACGGGACTCGGGAAGGCAGAAACGGTTATCGTGATGCTTCTTGGCTGGTGGGGAGTGTCTTTGTTGCAAGCACTTGGCGGTTCATTGGTATTCGTTCTGGTAGCTTTTGTTGTCAAAAAAAGCCCGCAGGGAGGTATGGCTTGCCTGAAGCCTGCTGTTGCGGGGGCGCTGTGGTGCATATTTGAATGGAGCCAGACTTTTTTCTGGACCGGGCTGCCGTGGGCAAGATTGCCTATCGGTCAAAGTGAGTGCTTGCCAATGCTTCGCTCATCATCCTTTTTTGGATCTTACTTTGTTACGTTTATTATAGTGTCGGTGAATTTCGGTATTGCTTTAATGTTTACCGAACGGGATAAGGTAAAGCTGTGTACGATATTTGTGTCGGCGCTTATGGCGATTAATCTGACATTGGGAAGTATTGCTTGCGTTGCGTATAAAAACAGCGACGGCGATGCTTGCAATGTTGCTGTGATACAAGGTAATATTGTTTCGGGCGATAAGTGGGATATGCCGGTGCAGGATATTTTAGATATATACATTGAAAAATCCTTTTTGGCGTCACAGCAGGGAGTTGATCTTATAGTGTGGCCCGAAACGACGGTACCGATCACGGTGGATGGCAATCCTAATCAGGCTGCTCGCATACGTTCAGCGGCTGTAATATGCGAGGCGGATATACTTGTTGGTATGTTTACACGTAATGAGGACGGCTCGCTTCAAAATTCGCTTGTTCTTTTTAAACGTGATGGAAGTGTTTCTGAGGATACGTATTCAAAACGCCGATTGGTGCCGTTTGGTGAATATGTTCCTATGCGAGGCTTTTTGGAGATATTAATACCGCCGCTGACCGAGGTTGCTATGCTTGAAGATGATATTGCCTGCGGAACAGATAGTGGTATTATCGACCAAAATGGCATGGCAATTGGGTCACTCATTTGTTTTGATTCTATTTATGAAAGTGAGACGCTTGAGAGTGTGCGTGACGGCGCTGAATTGCTGATAATGTGTACAAACGATTCGTGGTTTGACGGAACTGCGGCAATGAGAATGCATTTAGCGCAAGCGAAAATGCGCGCGGTTGAGTCCGGCAGATATGTTGTTCGTGCCGCCAATACGGGTATATCTGCAATAATCGATGAGCAGGGCAGAACAGTAGACGAGATTGAGCCTATGACACGTGATTATTTAGTATGCAGAGTTAACACATCGCAGTATATGACGCTGTACACATGTATTGGGAACATGTGGGTGTATATTTCCATTGCTTTTGTGCTTGCTTGCTGCATTATTTTACGGCGCAAGAAATCATAAAAAAGTGATTGACAAAAGGCGGTTGATGTGGTATACTATTTAAGTATGAAATATAATATAACATAGGGGAGACCTCATATGAAAAGATATATTTTGAGATTTGCGGCGGTTGCCGTTATGTTGGCGGTATTGTCATGTAGCTTTATCTCTTGCGGAAATGAGCCGAGCGGCACATATGTATGTCAGGATGCATCTGTTTATACCACATATAAATTCAGCCCTTTGAGCGACAAATTGGTGATGTCGGTGATAAGCGTTTCGCTGAACGGCACCTATGAGATCGACGGTGATAAGATATATATCACTATTGCTAATGACCGTCAGGAGCATACCTACTCGAAGGATGGCGATACTATTTACATCGATGGCGTAGCATATGTTAAGGAAAAATAAATAAAAACAAGCATCTGTGAGTTGTGATCACAGATGCTTGTTTTTTGTTCTGTCCAAATAATATACATATCCGTTTTCGGTTTTGTTGCGGCCTATGCTTATTCCGAATGTTCGATTTATAATGTTTGAGTTAATCATATTTTCCGGCGACTGCTTTGCGAGCAATTGACCGTTACTGATAACGACGATCTCATCCGCAAATTGCATGGCGAGTGTAAGATCGTGTAAAACTGCCACAACGCCTTTGCCTTCGCTTGAGAGTTCTTGGAGAGTGTTCATCAACTGAAATTTGTTTGCGACATCAAGATAAGTGGTGGGTTCGTCAAGCAGGATATAATCACTGCATCCCGCAAGTGCCATTGCGATATATGCGTTTTGTTGCATTCCGCCGGAAAGCTCATGCATTGGAGTTGACGCGAGATGGCTTACTCCCATTCTTTCCATGCAGCTTGCTGCAATGGCGCGATCTTCTGACGAATATATTCGAGGGTAGTGAAGGTGTGCAAACCTGCCATGTAAGACCAATTGGTGCACCGTCATATCGAATGAACGGTTAAATTGAGCCAGATAAGAGATCTTTTGCGCAATGCTTTGCCGTGACATTTCGGTGGATTTTTGACCGTCAATGATTATTTCACCTGCTTTTGATGGCAGGATCCCTGTTGCTGTTTTCAGTAAGGTGCTTTTGCCGGATCCGTTTTCTCCGATTACACAAATCAGTTTGCCTTTTGGAAATGTGACGGAAATGTTGTTTAAAACTATCTTGTTTCTATATCCCGCGCTTATATTTCTCAGTTCAATCATTATCGGACGCCCCCTTTCCTTTTATAAGAATAAATATAAAGAACGGGACTCCGAGAAATGCCATGATTATTCCCACCGGAATTTCATAAGGAGTGAATACAGTTCTTGCTAAGGTGTCGCATATGCACACGAACGATGCGCCAAATATGGCGCAAAGCGCTATCAGGTGTAATGATCTTGCTGAGGTAAGGCGGCGAATCGCGTGAGGCACAATAAGGCCTACAAAGGATAAAAGTCCCGCAAGGCTTACCGCGCATCCCGCAAGAAGCGCGGTGATAAGCAGGAATATAGTTTGCATAAGTGAGGTGTTCATTCCCAGCCCTTTGGCAGTGTTTTCGCCTAATGTCAGGACATCGAGCTCGTTGGTCAATGTAAGGGATACTGCGATGGTGATGATAATTATCAAAGCGGCAGGAAGAAGGCGTTGGTAGGTGACAGACGAAAATTCGCCTATTTTAAAATCATTACTGATTACCCCTACGTTGGGCGCAAATGTGATTATTGTGTCGGAAATAGCCCCAAGAAAACTATTCAAGGCAACGCCTATAAGTATGACCGTTCCGCGTGATGCGTGCCATTTGCGGCAACCGAGGCTAACCAACATAACTGTAGCAAATGCTCCGATAAATGAGAAAAACGACAGTTGCCAGCCTCCGTATATGCCCAATGCGGTACATACGGTTACGGCGAGTCCCGCTCCTGAATTTATGCCTATTATACTTGGAGATGCCAGACGATTGGCAAGAACACCTTGTATTATAGCTCCGGCAACTGCCAACGCCGCTCCGCACACCAGCGCGGATATTGTTCTCGGAAGTCGTACATAGGCAAAAATGAGCGCGTCCTCAGATGATCGGAAACCGGACGTAACGGCATTTACTATTTCAGAGAATGTTAAAACTGTGCTTCCAAGCATTACGCTTGCCAGGGCGGACAGTATGAAAAACAATATTCCCACAAAGTAGAACCAACGTATTTTATTTGTTTTTTTCAAGCAATATTTCACTGAGTTGTTCATAAGATTCAGCCCATTTGGCATTTGGTTTAATATTGAACAGCATTCTATCCATAATGTGGACTCTGTTTTGCTTTACAGCATCAAGCGAGCTCCAAGCAGGATTTTCTTTTAATATCTTGTTGATATTTTCTATGGCTTTGCTTGTGTCATTGCCCATTGTGACTACAAAAATTCGATATGGGTCGCTACGAATGATACTTTCTAT
The DNA here is from genome assembly GCA_045586785.1 of Eubacteriales bacterium. Lineage (GTDB taxonomy): Bacteria > Bacillota > Clostridia > Oscillospirales > CAG-272 > UMGS1002. Next base: position 43,308 of record JAZNBA010000105.1, read on the forward strand.
GTTTAATGTTTCAAGCAGGGTATTATCACTGTCGGCTATATTTATGCAGCCTAAGTCTGACAGCATTTCGCCAAGTATCGTGCCTTGGCTGCTTTTCGCTTTTACAGATCCGGAAGAGGCTCTCAGCAAAAGAATTTTTCGTTGTTCATGACTCATATCCGAATTTATGCATTGAGTTTTGATTGAGTTTATTTGCTGTTCAAGTGTTTTTCCGTTTTTTTGGTAAAGGTCCTTCCTGCCCGTAATCTCGGTGCAGATATCTAACATAAAAAGATAGTCCTCGAAGCAGTCTACATCAAAATAGGCTATAGTAACGCCGATATTCTCCAGAATTTCTTTCATCTCTATATTTGACGCCGTCGATGCACTGGCAATGACGAGATCCGGATCCGATGAGAGCAGAAGCTCAAGGCTTGGAGAATGAGCGCCGCCTAAATTGACTGCATTGGGAAGTTCGAGCCCGAAATCATCCCAGGCATCATCTGCGGTAGCGCATACTGTGCCGCCTGCCAATAGCCAGACATCCGCAAAACTGCCGATAAGAGCAGCCACTCTTTGCGGCTGTTTTTTCACAGTCACAGTTCTGTTCAGCGAGTCGGTAAATGTGAAGGTTTCCTTTGCCGAGGGGGCATTGGGAATAATATTACCGCATCCGTATGCTGAAACAGTGAGCAGTATTATTAAAAATAAAGCGGTTGCTTTTTTTAGCATAATCCGTTTATCAGCTTTTGCTCGACATAGTCAAAGCCAAGACGCTCAATTGTATCCGCAAAACGTTCGCCCTTGATGCCTTCGTCGCGGAACAGAATAATGGCGCGTTCGATAGCCGTGAGTATCTGTTCTTCCGAGGTGAAGAAAAAGTTAAGCGGTTTTCCGACTGCGGATTTTTTGCCCCACCTTCCGCCGATGCATAGCTTATATCCTGTTTGGGATAGTGAAAAAGCTTCAAACGGACACTTTGAAACACAGCGGCCGCAATTATTGCATACCGTAGTATCTATGTTTATAATACCGTCTTTTATGCTTGCCGCGCTCATGGGACAGCTTGCTTCTATGACGCATTTTTTGCATCCTCGGCACTTGTCGATATCTACTATGGGCTTGCGTTGACCTATGACTCCTATGTCGTTGAGGTCGGGCTTTACGCAATTGTTGGGACAGCCGCCTACAGCCATTTTGAATTTGTGGGGCAATATAGTGTCGTGGTAACCTATGTAAAAGCGTTCATGTATTTTTAGCGAAAGCCCGAATGTGTCTATAAGACCAAAAACACAGGTTGTGCCTTTGCATGAAACCACAGGGCGCACTTTGGGACCTGTGCCGCTTGTTTCGAGACCATGCTGTTTGAGGAATTCAATTAACGGAGGAATGTTATCATAAGCAACACCTTGTATTTCCACCGTGAGTCTTGAGGTCATAGCTACTTCGGATGAGCCGAAAAGCTCGGAAGCTTCCGCGATCGCCTTGGACTCTGCGGATGTTATCTTGCCGTTGCGGGTTATAACACGTACATTAAATATGTCCGGATAGCGTTTATCTCTCAGACATCCAAGTCCTTTCACTTGAGCAATTTGTTCCGAGGTTAGGGTTCTGTCATTCACGATCGTGTTCTCCTTTGCGCTTTTAATTTTTACTTTATTATAACATATTTTACATTACATTTCAACACAAAAAATAAAACAGAGGCACGAAGCCTCTGTTTTATTTATGTTACTTAGTCGGTAACGTAGGGAAGAAGAGCAGCCTGGCGAGCGCGCTTGATAGCGGTGTTGAGCTCACGCTGGTGCTTAGCGCAGGTGCCGGAAATACGGCGGGGAAGGATCTTGCCGCGCTCACTGATGAACTTTCTCAGCTTGCCGGTTTCCTTGTAGTCGATATAATCGATCTTATCTGCGCAGAATACGCAAACTTTTTTTCTCTTACGGAGAGTGTTAGTGCGCTGAACGCGAGGGGTTTCCTGTTTATCCATTATAATTATCCAATCCTTTCATAAAATAGATCTGTCAGAACGGCAGATCGTCGTCCGTCTTTACTTCTTCGAATCTGGGGGCAGATGCTGCCGGGGTGGAGAAGGACGGTGCGCTGTATGCGTCTGGTGTGTACTGAGGTGCCGCGGGAGCGCCGGAGCTTTCCTGGCGGCTGTCGACGAACATTACCTCGTCTGCAACGATATCGGTAGCATAACGCTTCTGACCCTGCTGGTCGGTCCAAGTGCGGTTCTGGATAGAGCCGGTTATGCAAATGGAAGAACCTTTGCGGAAATACTTGGATACAAACTCTGCAGTTGCGCGCCATGCAGTTACATTGAAGAAATCGGTCTGCTGAGGTGCGTCCTTAGACTGGTATCTGCGGTTGACGGCGATACTGAAAGAAACTACGGGAATACCGCTTTGTGTTTGCTTCAGTTCGGGATCGGCGGTAAGTCTGCCGCCGAGAATAACCTTGTTAAAGTTAAAGTTTGCCATGAACAACGCCTCCTTGTGCAGTCTGATTACTCAGCGTCGGTTGCGGGAGCTTCCTCAACTGCTTCTGCTGCCTTAGCTGCCTCTGCGGCTGCGATTGCGGCTGCTTCTGCAGCGGCTGCTGCAGCTTCTGCTGCTGCCTTTTTAGCTTTTGCTCTTTCCTCAGCGTCAAACTCAAGACGGATGGTCAGAGAACGCATGATGGACTCGTGGATGTTCAGAAGTCTTTCAAGCTCTGCGGGGAATGCAGGCTCGGATTTGTAGGTCACAACAACATAATAGCCTTCGTTCATGTCGTTGATGGGGTATGCCAGGCGGGTCTTGCCCCACTTTGCAGTCTCAACGATCTGAGCGTTCTCGGCGATCAAGTTTGTGAACCTGTCAACCGTCGCTGTGACGGTTTCGTCGCCACCTGTAAGGTCAACGACAAACAGTGTTTCGTAAGAATTGATTACCTTATCCATGTTTTACCTCCCTATGGACAGTGAATGACCGCGTGCATGAAAGAAAATTTACACGAGGTAGAGAGACGGGTGTTTTGCCCGTACAGCATTATATTATAACTCATAATATAAATTTTGTCAATATGT
>JAZNBA010000106.1:0-29373 GCA_045586785.1 Eubacteriales bacterium
TGGAAGTTAACTACACTGACGCTGAATGGGCTGCTTTCGTTGCTGAAAACAACAACGACCTCTCCGCAGAGTACAAGAAGTCCGAATAATTCAGACATCTGAAAGTTTCATTATTTCCAACAATGCTGACGGCGGTGAGCCATTGTGCTCACCGCTGGTTTGGCATTTATACGCATTTTCAAAGCAGAGTAAGAATTTCCCAAAATACCAACAGAAGCAGATACGCATTTATAAAGGCAAATAGAACGGGTTCTTTTTTCAATGAAAAAGGATTATTGTAATTGATTAAATCAGATCGATTAATGTCAGTTTTTGGCAGCGCACAGTCAGGGTGCGCACAGAGCCTTGCAGACAACTGTGTTTTGGGGCTCGAACACTATGAATTGGAAAACAACACAACAGAGGAGAAAAACCTATGTATATGTTTAAATATGTGTCGAAGCGTTTGGGCTTGATGTTGTTCACATTTTTCATCATTTTCACGATGTGCTTTGTGCTTATCAAGCTTCTGCCTATCCCCACTAATGCTCTTCCGGGACAGGATCCTGCAATCATTATGAAAACCCTTGAAGGAAGAGGTTGGATCACCAACATCCAAGAGGGTGAAAACGGTGTCTGGACCTATGACCGAGTACCGATATTTCTACAGTTCGGAACCTATATCAAGAGAATAGTGACACAAGGTGACTTCGGCATTGTAACCACCTACGGCGAATATCTTAATATGAATATATGGGAGGTATTTGTCAGCCATCTCCCGCCCACGATCCTTATCAACATTTATTCAACCCTTATCGGTGTGCCTATCGGTCTTGGTTTGGGTATTTTGGCTGCGCTGAAAAAGAATAAGTGGCAGGACCAGCTGATCAATATCTTCATTATTTTGTTGATATCGGTTCCCTCCATCGTATTGGCTATTATGATCCAGTACTTATTCTGCTTTAAGCTTGGTTGGTTCCCACTTACTATGTCAACAAGCGATGCGTACTTCACATGGGACGTATTTCGTTCTATGCTCCCCGCTGTCTTTGCTTTGTGTCTGGGTTCTATTGCGGGATATGCCCGTTATACCCGTGCGGAGCTTTCCGAAGTTCTTACCGGCGAATTTATGCTTTTGGCAAGAACCAAGGGCCTTACTAAAAGACAAGCTATCTACCGTCATGCAATGCGTAACTCTATGGTCGTAATCTTCCCCTCAATACTTAGTGAGTTTATCTCGGTTCTTTCAGGATCGCTTATTATTGAGAAAATATTCGGAGTCAACGGAGTTGGCGGACTCTACCTTAACTCTATCACATTCCAGGATTATGACTTCTTTATGCTGTTATCCGGCTTCTATACCTTGGTAAGCCTTACAGCAGGTATCGTTATAGATATCAGTTACGGTTTCATTGACCCGAGAATCAGAATGGGGGCTAAATAATTATGAATAATAATATCAATAATATCCCCGCGGAAAAGTTCAGATTTGCCACAAGAAACGATCTCTATCATGACAGCAAATTTGAAACAAAGCCCGTAAGTTACTTCCAGGGCGCGTTCAAACGCTTCTCCAAGAACAAGGGCGCGGTCGTTGGCGGTGTGGTTATTGCGGTATTGCTGCTTTTTGCTATATTTGCACCCTTTTTCACACCCTTCCAGCCTGCATACTACGATATGGTGTATGCATATGTAACTCCCAAGAATAATCTTTTCGCCAACAGCAATATTAACTTTTGGGACGGATGTAAGGTAAAAAATACAAACAAGATCGGTTATCTCAAAGACCTCGCCATTGCTTCCGAAACAGGCAGAGAAGTAATCAAAAACGGCGAATATGATGTAAACGACGGTGTTTATACTTACCGCTATGACACTTATTACGGTGTAGGCTTCGGTAAGTATAAGATAATCTCTCAGCAAGAGTTTGATGCCATCCAGCAATATCAGAACGAGACAGGCAGACAGGTACTTTATCCTATAGTTAAGCTGTCTGACAGGCCTACTCTTGAGAAAAACAAATATGACGCTAACATTTACTATGAAGTAGAAAATGCCAATGTAGCCACAGTTCGACCCAAGGTTGACAAGAACGGCAACATTATTCCCAACTATTGGAAATATGAAGCCGGCGATGCCTCTAATATTATGGCAGAGTATAATTCCACCAGAATTGAAGGCGAAAACGGCATAGAAAAAGACGGAAAGCAGTACTTCTACGTTTACGGTAGAAAGGTAGACGGCGGTATTGAGGTAAGAGCCGAATACTACGAATACTATATCTATCAGCACAACGAAGTAAAGAAAGACGGCATCAAGGAGCCTGTTTTCTGGTTTGGTACTACTCAAACGGGTAAGGATATCTTCGCGTGCCTTGCATACGGTGCAAGATTCTCGTTCATTTTCGCAACTATCGTTGCAATTGCAAACTTTATCGTTGGTGTTATCTGGGGCGCCATTTCCGGTTACTTTGGAGGTAAGATCGACCACTTTATGGAAAGATTTGCCGAAATTCTGGGTGCCATTCCCACCATCATTGTTATTACACTTCTGAAATACCATATGGGTACAGCCAGCCAGGTGCTTGTTTTATTCATTGCATTCTTCCTAACAGGATGGATCGGTATGGCGGGAAGGACGCGTATGCAGTTCTACCGTTTCAAGAATCAGGAATACGTTCTGGCGGCAAGAACTCTGGGTGCATCCGACTCGAGAATTATGTTTAAGCATATTTTCCCCAACGGTCTCGGTACTATCGTCACGAGCTTTGCCCTGGTCATTCCCGGTATGATCTATTCGGAAACCAGCTTTACCTATCTGGGTATTATCAATCTTGAAGCAGGAAACACAACCAGTGTCGGTACTCTTATCGCAGCAGGACAGCAGTCCATTATGGCAAACGCCGCATATGTGGCATTCTTCCCCTGTATGTTCTTGGTTCTTTTGATGCTCAGCTTCAATTTGTTCGGTAACGGATTACGCGATGCGTTTAACCCGTCGCTCAGAGGAACGGAGGATTAAGCATGAATAAAGAAGTCAAAATATCAGTAAATGACCTTAAGGTCTCCTTCCGGACAGATGCCGGTAAGGTTCAGGCAGTCCGTAACATTTCCTTCGACCTTTACAAAGGTGAAACTCTTGCCATCGTTGGAGAATCGGGCTCGGGCAAATCAGTTACTTCTAAAGCTATCATGGGTGTTTCCGCAGGTAACGCTATCTTTGAGGGCGGCGAGATACTTTATGACGGTCAGGACCTCATGCGTATCCCCGAGGAGGAGATGCACAAGCTTCGCGGCGACAAGATCGCAATGATCTTCCAGGACCCCCTGTCCGCGCTCAACCCCATTATGCGAATCGGTAAACAAATTACCGAGGCTATGCTCCTGAAAAACAAGGCAAACCGCAAGGAAGGCCGTGTTACCTTTAACAAAACTCTTGCGGAATTGTCCGAAATGATGAAAAAAGCCCTTGCTGAGGCTCGCGGCACCAATATTTCCGTATCGGACATCGAAAAATATATCAAAACCTTTGATGCATTCAATATTCAGGCAATAAAGCTTGAAAACAGCTACAACGCAGCACGTACCGCCGCCGAGGAAATGATCGCGGCAATCGAGGATCTTCTCTTCCTCACTGAAAAAAAGCAAAAAGTCGATGTAGTATCAACGCTCGGCCTTATCGGACGCAGCCTTGCGGCTATCGACGACAAGTACTTTGTTTCCAAGTATGCGGAAATTCTCAAGGAACACACCGCGGCATTTAAGACCATTCTTCGCGCGGAGCGCAAAAAGGTGTCTTTTATCAAGAAGCTGGTGCGCGCGTCCGCATCCAAGAAAGAGGCTTCTCCTGAAACAGTTGAGTTCCTTGAGGCACTTAAGGGAACTGCAAAGGAAATGCTTGAGCAGCCTCAATACAACTTCTTCAGAATCGGTTATTATGTATACACGCACCCCAACACCGATCTTAGCCGTATGTCTGCGGACGAGGCTAATGAAATGACCAAAAAGTTCCTCGATGAGGACTTTATGAACTCCTTTATCGAGCTCGAAAAGATCGCGGTGCAGTACTCCTTTGATAAGACCATTCAAAACAAAAAAGCCGCTATTGTGGCACTTGAAGAAGCTATCAAGTTCTTCAAAGCAGGCGATTTTTCCTCTCAAGAGGCAGAGGCAACCTGCAAGAGTGTAAACCAGAGCGTTCTCGCGGCAATCGACCCCCTTGCCGTCATCAAAGATAACGTAGCTTATACCTTTGGCGGAGCTCTCAAGAGAGAGATCGAGAAGTATTTCTTCTATATCAAAAACAATCCTAAGGAAGAAGCTCGCTTTGCCCGTCAGACAGCACAGAGAGAAGCTTTGCTGGCTAAGGGCAAGAAGGTTGACTGGAAGATCGTTCCCAAATCTGTTATCGATCCCAAGGTCCAGATCGAAACCATCGTTTCGGTTCTCTCCCGTGTAATGAACAAATTCAAGGCTGACGTTGAAAATGCACAGAACTTTGATGTAGACGCACGTTGCCTTGAAATCATTGATTACCTCAAACTTAAAGCGTCGCAGGTAGTTTATACACTTACCAAGCGAATCGCAAAGGAAAAAGCTATAAAGCTTATGGAAGAGGTCGGTATTCCCGAGGCGAGAATGCGTTACAGACAGTATCCGTTTGAATTTTCAGGCGGTATGCGTCAGCGTATAGTTATTGCTATTGCGCTTTCGGCTAACCCCGACATCCTCATTTGCGACGAGCCCACAACGGCACTTGACGTTACAATTCAGGCACAGATCCTTGAGCTTATCAACCGACTCAAGCGCGAGCACGACCTTTCTATTATCTTTATCACCCACGACCTTGGCGTCGTTGCTAATATGGCAGACAGAATTGCCGTTATGTATGCAGGTAAGATCGTAGAATACGGTACAGCGGAAGAGGTATTCTACAATCCTCAGCATCCCTATACCTGGGCACTGCTCTCCTCTATGCCCGACCTTGACACAAACGAAAAGCTGGACGCGATCCCCGGCACTCCCCCCAACATGATATATCCCCCTGTCGGAGATGCATTTGCTGAAAGAAACAAATATGCAATGGAGATAGACTTTGAGATGCAGCCTCCTATGTATGAGGTCTCCCCCACACACTTCGCTGCAACCTGGTTGCTCCATCCCAACGCACCCAAAGTAGAAATACCCAAGATAATTACCGAGCGTATCCAAAGAATGAAAGAAAGAGGAGGCAGCCATGGAGAATAATAATGAAGTATTGTTGAAAGTGGAGCACCTTTGCCAGTATTTCCGTTTGGGACGCAAGGATATGAAGGCAGTTGACGACGTAAGCTTCGAGATCAGAAAAGGCGAAACCTTTGGTCTTGTTGGTGAGTCCGGCTGCGGAAAGACCACAACAGGTCGTTCCATTATCAAGCTGTATAACATTACCTCCGGTAACGTGTACTTCAAGGGTCAGCGAATCGGAGCAGGTACGCGCTCATATAAGGACGCGATCAAGCAGGCGAAAAAGGATCTTGAACAAAATAAGATCAATAAGCAGGAATACGATGCTATTGTTGAAAGCAACAAAGCTCTTATCAAAGACGCAAAGTTTGACAGCAAAGCAGTTGATAAGCAGTATGCGGAGTCTCTTGTAAACAAGCTGGAAGCAGAATATGCCGAAAAGTTCAAGGCTGCTGAAGGTGATGATGAGCAGCTCAAGGCTCTCAGAAGAGAATACAAGAACAGAATTCGCGTAGCCAAGAAGAGCAAGCTGATCACTCAGATACAGATGATCTTCCAGGATCCTATCGCTTCTCTTGACCCTCGTATGACGGTTCGTGATATTATCGCCGAGGGTCTGGTTATAAACGGCATTACCGACAAGGATTATATCAACGAGAAGGTTTACGAGATACTTGAGACGGTTGGTCTTGTGCGTGAGCACGCAGACCGTTATCCCCACGAGTTCTCCGGCGGTCAGCGTCAGCGTATCGGTATCGCGAGAGCCGTTGTTATGCAGCCTGAGATGATCATTGCGGACGAGCCTATCTCCGCGCTTGACGTATCTATTCAGGCGCAGGTTATCAACCTGCTCAATGATCTCCGCCAGCATCTGGGACTTACCATTATGTTCATCGCGCACGACCTGTCGGTAGTTAAATACTTCTCCGACCGAATCGGCGTTATGTACTTCGGAAAAATGGTCGAGCTTGCTGATTCGGATGAGCTCTTCAAGAATCCCTTGCATCCTTATACCAAATCGCTTCTTTCCGCAATTCCCCTTCCCGACCCCATATATGAGAAGCAGCGTACAAGAATTCACTACAACCCCATTGCAGAACACGATTATTCGGTAGATACCCCCTCGTTCCGCGAGATCTCCCCCGGACATTTCGTATACTGCAACGACGTTGAAGAGCAAAAATACAAGCAATCGATCAAGTAATTAAAATGGATGGTTAAATTACCGTGAAACAGGAAACCAAAGTAAAATTAACAAAATATGCTGTTTGTTTTGGCATTGAAGCATTTATCGCTTTTCTTGTGATTTGGTCAAAGGGCTTTTTCACAGAACGGATAGCGGTAAACCTCCAGATATTATCGGACGCTTTCTTCGTTTCGGGCGTATTGATGACGCTTTTTGCGGGTATGCTGTACGTCAGCAGCGAGGGAGCACTCATAGGAATCGGATTTGTTCTCAGAAACGCCGTGCTAACCTTTATTCCCATGGGTAGAGCAAAGCACGAAAAGTACGCCGATTACCGTGAGCGCAAGCTCGGTAAAGCCAAAAAGCAGGATAACAGCTGTATTCTTGTAACGGGACTTTTCTTCCTGATCACCGGAATCATCCTTACACTTATTTGGTACGTAAAATTTTATAACGTATAAAATTATCCCCGCGCCTATGCGCGGGGATGTTTTTACATATGCCTAAAAATTATTAATTTACATCCTTGGCTATTGTACGGTCAAGACGTTTTTCGCAGTGATCGAGGAATTTTATCCACAGCGTGCTGTCGATAAATTTATTTTCGCCCGTTTCCATGAGAATCTTTCCGAACTCCTCGGTATTGTTGTTCCAAGTGTGGTTTCCAATGAAAACGTCCACCCTCTCGCCGCGCAGTCTGTTCAGCGAAGCACGATAGTCCTCACGACAGCCGTCGTAATCAAATTTGCCCTGTGCCAGCGTATTAGCACCCGCGCCCCCAAACATACCAACGCGATATTTTTTGCCGTCCTGCTCGGTTTCAAAGAACAGTGAGACGGTTCCGTGTGTATGACCGGGCGTTTCCATAAACGTGACGGTGGTGTTACCCAGTGTCAGCGTATCGCCGTCCGAGATAAGAATATCGGGAGTAAAATATTTCAGCGCGTTTTGCTCGTCAAGTCTGCCGATAAGCGTTTTGGCACCCGACAGATCCACCATTGCCCGAGTGCCCTCGGTGTGATCCCAGTGCCAGTGGGTGTGGATTATGTACTTTATGTCCTCGGGCTTGAAGCCGAGCTTGTAAATTGAGCGTATTACAAGATAAAATGCGTTGCTGTAGCCTGTATCGATAAGAATGAGTCCGTCGCCTGTATCGATAATATGGCAGGAGGACTGAAACGTTCCGACAAAATAAACATTTCCTATAATGCGAAACGGCTCTATTCTGCCCTCGTAGGGCTGTTCAATTTTTCTTCTTTTAAACATATCTGATCTCCTTATCCGTAAATTTTTTCAAGCTTGCGTGCGACCTCATCACCTACCTGCGACGTGGTAGCGCTACCGCCAAGATCCGGCGTCAGCACGGCTTTTTCAAGCAGCATTTGCTCGATGACCTCAAGCAGGCGTGCGCCCCATTCCTCATGACCGAAAAAGTCCAGCATCTGCGACGCCGACCAGACGGTTGCCAAAGGGTTTGCAAGTCCCCTGCCCGCAATATCGGGGGCTGAACCGTGAATGGGCTCAAACATGGACGGGAATTTGCGCTCGGGGTTGAGATTTGCCCCTGCGGCAAGTCCCATACCGCCCGCTATCGCCGCACCAAGGTCTGTCAGGATATCGCCGAAAAGATTGGACGTCACCACGATCTCAAATCTCGCGGGGTCCTTGACCATAAACATACTTGCCGCGTCTACAAGATAAGAATAAGTTTTTACGTCGGGATATTCTGCGGCGACCTCGCGGAAGATCTGATCCCAGAACACCATTGAATAATTCAGCGCGTTGCCCTTGCTGATGCTGGTCAGCGTCTTTTTCTGCGTCCGCGCCAGCTCAAAGGCGTATCTTATTACTCGCTCACAGCCGTGGCGCGAGAAAACGCCGTTCTGGATGACCACCTCGTTGGGCTGTCCTTTATACAGCCACGCGCCGCTGCCCGCATATTCGCCCTCGCTGTTCTCGCGGACGAATATCATATCAATGTCCTCGCGCTTGACGTCCGCCAGCGGACACGGCGCGCCGCGCAGCAATTTTACGGGGCGCAGGTTTATATACTGATCAAATTTTTTACGAATGACCAGCAAAAGATCCCACAGAGAGATGTGGTCGGGCACGCCGGGATAGCCTACCGCGCCGAGAAAGACAGCGTCAAACTTCGCTAGTGTGTCAAGACCGTCCTCGGGCATCATTCTGCCCTCACGCAAATAATACTCACATCCCCAAGGAAAGTGTGTAAACTCAAATTCAAAGCCGCCGTCAAGCTGTGCTACCTTGTTCAGCACCTTGACGCCCTCGGCTATGACCTCGGGACCGATACCGTCGCCTGCAATGACGGCTATTTTATGTTTTTGCATAGCTTTCTTCCTTACAAAAATATGTTATTTCAGACCTATCATAAGGCAAGGTGCGTCGATGCCCTCTGCCGCGCCATCCACGCGGACGGTCTCAAGCTCAAGCTTTCCCTGTTTATACAGCGAATTCAGCACCATATACGTCAGTGCCGCAGACTGCACACAATCTGCTGTCTCAAACAACGGCTTTATGGACTTGCTTACCACCGAGAACTTTTTTGCTCCCTCGTTCAGCTCCGCACATATTTTGTCGCACGCCGCCGCAACAGTTGATGCATCTATGCTCGCAATCTTGACAGGTGCTTTTTTAAATTTTGTTGTGGTAAATCCGTTGCGGTAAACGTAGCCGGATGAGCAAGCCGACAGCAAGGTCGCCTCGCCTGCGTCCTCGGGGATGGCGATGGGAGTTGAGGACAAATACGCGCCATGGTCCGCGAATGCCGCAAACATAGGCATATTTATTCTGGACCAAACGATAGCATCAGGTTTTTCAAGCGACAGCATAAGACCCACGATCTCGTTTGGCATTTCGCAAAACGCCTCTGCCATAGCAACGTCCTCTGCCCTGCCGCAATTCATACGGCGCAGTATCAGCTGACACATAACGTCGCTCATATGCACCGCCATACCGTCGGCAAGCCTTGGGTATTTGGTGTTCTCACATTCGGCGCGGGACAGCATCCGGTATCCTTGATCGTCAAGGTCCTGCGTCAGCTTGTCAAACAGTTCACTTTGAACCGCAAAACGTCCCATAGAGCCGTTTGCCACGTAAGCGGTGGTTATCTCGTCACCGCGAAGTCCCAAAAAGGGGTGCGCCCATTCGTCGCCGCCCCCCGCCTTGGAACGACTGTGAATAATGCCGATATTACCGGGTAGCTTTGCCGCGTCGGTGTTTTTTATAAGACGCACCGTGTCGCCCGTCAGCTTGGCATAATAAATTTTGCCCTCGTGTATAGTGGCAATACCTGTATAATATCCTCCCGCAAAGCCTTCCTGCTTCTCGATCATGTCAAGCAGTATGGGCGCCGCAGGGCGATCTCCAACATAACCTGCAATGTTACACATAATTTATCCTCCTTAGATACAGTATGCCGCGGCGGCAAGCATTTTTGCCGACTCGGCAAGCGAGTCGATATATGCATACTCGTCCGGCGAATGAATGTTTCCGCCTCGAACGCCCAACGAATCGATGGTGGGTATGCCGAACTCGGAGGTATCAGCCGCATCCGAGCCGCCTTTGCTCTTGGAGGCTTCAAGCCGTTCAAGTCCGTTTTGTTCAAATATATCATTGAGTTTTTCAAGAAGATCTATGTTTTTCTGCGAAAGCTCCATGGCAACGCGACCTTTTGGCTGATTTACCGTGCAGGAACATCCCTCAACGTGTGTTTTTGCCGCAACCTCACGGGCGTAATTACGCGCCCACTCAAGCTGTTGCTTGTTGGCATATCTTGCGTTGACACGAAACTCACAAGCGCCGGCAACGGTATTCGGCACGGTGCCGCCCGAAATAACGCCGCAGCTAAATGTAATGCCATCGTTGTCCTTTATTTTTTCAAGCTCGATTATTTTATGTGCCGCCTCAAGAATGGCGTTAGAGCCGCGTGTGGCGCACAGCGAGGAATGAGCCTCAACGCCCGTCACCTTAAAGGTAAACGTGATAGTTCCCTTGCGCTGTATGCATGCCTTGCCTTTACTTGCGCCCTCAAGATTCAGAAACGCCACGGCGTCCTTAGCGCGTTCGCAGATATAGCCGATAGTCGCTTTATTGCTGAGCGTGCTGCCAACCTCCTCGTCGCTTTGCAGCAACATCATAACGGGGCGGGATGTAAAGCCTGCGTTTTTCAGCGCTTCCATTGCTAAAAATCCCGCAACTACGCCGCCCTTGCAGTCCTCAACGCCGGGGCCGTATATTTTGTCCCCCTCGATATGCACCGCAGGTGTACCGAAGCTGCCTACAGGGTGGACGGTGTCTATATGTCCCGAAAAGCATATAGGAGCGGCGTCCGCATCGGGATTCATGGTAATGCAGATAACGTCACCCGATTTTGGCTGCAAGAATCTCTCGACCTTCCAGCCCTGCTCCCGTGCCAGCGCGGCAAAATAATTGCCTACCGCGTCAACGCCCGCTTTATCCTTCGTGGGACTTTCAATATTACAGCACTGCTCCCATATTGATATGTATTTAGAGTTCAGCGCCTCTATTTGCTCAAACAAAGTCTTGCATTTCATAATGTTTCGTCCTCCGGCAATCTATATGTAAAAAGTATACCACTCAAAAACCGCCTTGTCAAGCACAAGGCGGTTTTTAAGATACCGAATTTTGATGTTACTTTATATGATGAACCGACGCGTTTTTATCGCCTATGACCCGGGCAATATTTTGCTCCGCAAGAGAATCAAATATCATATTTAACGGCTCGCATATTTCATTTGATCCGTACTGACCCAGCATCTGCCCCGTTTTTTGTATGTAAGTGTTTTCATACATTTGCGGACAGCTTTCTTGCGTTTTTGCCACGGTATGCAGCATTCGGTATGCGGCGCGATCAAAAATATTATGGTGAATAACAAAATTTTTAGCCGTATTTTCATAGCTCCAGCCCTTGATGTGGGCGGGAGTATCCACATTGTGCCGCTGTTGCCCCCAGCCGCAACCCGAACCGTGCAAAATATTTCCGCCTATCTCACAGCCGTCTATATAGCTTTCGGTGTCACCCTCGGTCTTCTCAAGAAAATATTCGATAGAATAAACACAATTCTCCACCACGTTGTCAAGGTATCGTATGTTTGTCATAGTGTACTTTTGGCCGCGCGTTGTGACCTGATGCGTGATGCCCGCGTCGTAAACCTGATAAATATAGCAGTTTTTTACGGTATAATCGTCGCATCCGCCGTATATCTCCACGCCATTGCCAAAGCGCGTGACGCTTCCGCGGCGTCCCTGCGGGTAATTGGGGTCGGTGCCGAAATAATGCTGACCTGTGCCGCCCACCCAGCCGATCACGCAGTTTGAAACGTGAAGACCCGAGACGTATCCGCCGCCCGCGACAGCGTGAATACCGATATATTTCAGGCAAAGGTTATCTACCGTAACGTTTTTACAGCTTCCCACCTGTATCATGGACCGTCTTGGCAACGCCTCGATCTGACTGAACACATGGGCAGGATTGCCGCCGTCGCACCGCAAATAAAGCTGCCCGAGGCTGTTTGAATCCAGCACGGGAACAGGAAAATTCTCGCCCTTTGATGGCTTGTCAGTAGTCCTTTCGTCATAAAAGCAGACCATATCAAGGTCATTCGTCATTTCACGCGCCATAACAAATAGGCGGCTCTCATCCTCGCGGCACACAAACTTTGAGTTAATATACGACGGTATCAGCTTTCTGCAATGGGCCTTGCCGCCGTCAAACACCAGCGTTCCGCAGTCAAGTATGGGCTCGGTCAGCTTCCAGATATGATGCTCCGGGTCAAAAAGCGTCCACAAGTTGACGTCGGCAAGGCTTTTATCCCAGCCGTAAAGCCGCGGCTTTTCACCTTCGCTGTATGCTGCGTATGTAACGCCCGACTGCGCCTTGACAAAACCGCGAAAAACATCTCCGCGGCGAAAAAGCACAGCATCGCCCTCGAAAAGCGTTGCCTCTGACACCTTGGAGAGTGTTTTCCACGGTGTGAGTTCGGTTTTTCCGTCGTTTGAGTCGTCGCCCTCGGCGCTGACATAATAAACAGTTCCCCTGACAGTTATAGCATCCGCCGCGCCTCGTATCTCGTCTATTCTCTTTTGACGTTCAAGGTCTATTTGCCGGAGGAATTTATCATCACGTGTTTTTTTGCCCGCCACAAAGCGCACGATGCCGATGGCAGACGACACGATAGCCACACCTTCGTTGACGATTCCCCCCAGAGAGAACACAAAAATATTGTAGACCAGTATCATTGACGAGGTCAGCAGCACGCTTTGGCGCAAAAGCTGAGGCTTACCAAGTGACATAATAACGGTATTGACCGCCAGCGCGATAATGACCAGCAGTGATATAGGTCCCTGCCACGACATAGCGCCAAGTACCACCATGCACAGCGCCAGTGCTGACGCGGATATGTAATTCCATTTGGATCTTGAATCCACAAAATAAAATATTACGTTGCGCACGATGCAAACGATATTCAGTGCAAAGCCCGATGCGGCACCTAAAAACAGATAGCTGACACAGGTGAACAGCGTGGCGGCGGTCTGGGTTATGAGCAGCTTGCTCTTTGAATTTACCTGATATGAAACAAACGTAATTATTGTGGCTATAATGCCGAGAATTTGTCCGATAATGATGCCTGTCATTTGTACCGACCTTATCTTAGTTTTTTCGGAATTATTATACTATCAATAGCCGTGCTTGTCAATCGAAAATTATTAAGATTCATTTAAGATGTTCCAAAACACTTGAATATGCATTGATTTGAGGGTATAATTAATTTGTTATGAAAAAATATTTTTCGGAGGCTGTCATGTCAGACTTGTTGTTTCTCTTAGATAATTTCTTCACTCACAAAGACTTTCTCCCGCCAAGCAGCGATATCCCCGGAACGCTGTTCACACCGCTTCATTTGATTTTTTCGGCTATACTTTTATCATTTATAATATTTATCGCGCTCAAAGCGTCAAAGCGCGACGAGCAATTTATCCGCCGCATATTTACCGCCATCTGGATATGCGCGGTTGTTCTTGAAATCGTCAAAATAGTATGGGAAAGCTTTTGCGGTAAAACCGTCAGCTTTGAGGCTACGGGCGTTTTGCCGCTGTATCCCTGCAGTATTTTTATGTACGCACTGCCGCTGTGCATATGGGGCCGAGGATGGGTGCGCTACGCAGGCTGCGGCTACGTCTGCTCGCTTGGAATTCTGGGCGGTGCCATTAATTTCATTTACCCCGCCAATATTCTGGGGAATTATTCCTGCATTTCTTTTGCCGGATTTCATACGCTGTTTTACCACGGAGCCATGATATTTTGTGCCATCGTAATGCTAAAGTCGGGCTATCACAGCTACAAGCACGTCACAAGCGCGTGGCATTTGCTTATCCCCGCAATTCCCACGCTGGCGGTGTCGCTGGTGGCAAACGCCGTCAACTTTTCGTCGGTCGGCTCTGACTATATGTTCTTCAAGCTCAATTCCTTTTTCTTCGCGCCCCTCGGTGCGGCTACGCCCGACTGGCTGTCGGTCATTTTGGTGTATCTGATATATCTGATCATCCATGCGCTACCCTATCTGCCATCATATTTTACGCACAAAAGTCATGCCAAATAAGCGTTTTTTTACTTGCCATTTTGTCATATTAATGGTATAATTAAAAAAAACACAAGGATGGTAAAATTATGTACAACGAATGGTCTTTGGATGTATTTTATAAGGGTATAGACGATCCCGCGCTGTCAACTGACATGGCGCGGCTTGAAGCGGGCATAAAGGAATATGCCGATGCTGTTGCCGCGCTTGACGTCAATAACGCCCGCGCTACTCTGCGCCGTGCCGTTGAGATCGAGGAAGAGGTCACAACACTGTTCAGCCGCATTGCGGGATATTTCAGCCTGCGCCGTTCCGCCAACAGCGGCGACACAGAGGGTGCACGCTATCTGACAAAAATTCAGGCACTGGGTGCCAGCACCACGGGTCCTTCCGTGGCGTTTGAAAAATTTGTAGGCAAGCTTGATAACCTTGACGATATCATTGCCGGTGACGACCTGCTGTCTCACTACACCTTCTATTTTAACGAAATGAAAAAAGCCGTCTCTCACAAGCTGAGCGACGAGGCGGAGATAGTCTTTGCGCGCATGAACATATCGGGTGGACGTGCCTGGGGCGATCTTTTCTCCAACCTTACCTCTAATGTCAAGGTGGATTACAAGGGCAAGACCACTTCCCTGTCCGCTATTCGCGGTCTTGCAGACAGCGCCGACGCCGAGGAGCGCAAGTCCGCATACGAGGCAGAGCTGGCTTGCTACGACAAGATCAAGGACTCCATCGCATTTGCGCTCAACAGCATCAAGGCGCAGGTCAACACAGAGGCAGAGCTTCGCGGCTTTGAAAATCCTCTTTCAATGACGCTGGATCAGTCCCGTATGCAAAAGGCAACCCTTGACGCAATGTTTGAGGCAATGCGCGAGGCAATGCCCAAGTTCCGTGAATATCTGAAGCATAAAGCAAAGCTGCTGGGCTACGAGGGCGGCCTTCCCTGGTACGAAATTTTAGCTCCCATGGGCAGTGCCGACAGCGAAACATACACCGTGGAGGAGGCGCACAAATACTTGGTTGAGCGATTCTCCACCTTTGCTCCCGACCTTGCTGAGATGGTAGATACCGCGTTCCGCGAGGAGTGGATAGACTTTTATCCCCGCGCGGGCAAGGTAGGCGGCGCGTTCTGCTCCAACCAGCCGTTTTTGGGACAGAGCCGTATTCTGACCAACTTCACAGGCTCCTTCGGTTCTGTGGTAACTCTGGCGCATGAGCTTGGTCACGCATACCACGGACAGCAGATAGAGTCCCACCGTCCGCTGAATATGCACTACACCATGCCCGTTGCCGAGACCGCTTCCAACTTCAATGAGCTTATCATTGTCAACAATGCTATTGAAAATGCACAGGGCGAGCAGAAGATACAGCTTATCGAAAGCCAGATCCAGGATCTGACTCAGATAATCGTTGATATTTATTCCCGTTTCTTGTTCGAGGACGAGGTTATCCGCCGCAGAAAGGACACCTTCCTGTTTGCAGACGAGCTTTGCAACATAATGCTGAACGCGCAGAAGGAGGCGTTTGGTGACGGCCTTGATCACAACCTGCTGCATCCTTATATGTGGTGCTGCAAGAGCCACTACTATCGCGCGGGGCTCAGCTATTACAACTTCCCCTACGCATTCGGCGGTCTGTTCTCCCGCGGACTTTACGCAAAGTATCTTGAGGAGGGCGATGCGTTCCTGCCCAAGTACCGTCAGCTGCTCAAGGCTACCACCGTGGACACCGTTGAGCACGTAGCAGGCATTGCGGGCATCGACCTGACTCAGCCCGACTTCTGGCGTCAGAGCCTCTCTACTATCACAAAGCAGATAGATATGTTTATTGAGGAAACAAGCAAATAATAAAAAGCAGTCCTTAGGCTTGTTCTCATAGGGATGTTTACAAATTCGGCAGGGGGTTTGTTTCCTCTGCCGATTTGTGTTATAATAAGTTGGGTGATGAAAATGGATAAAGAAAAAGAATTGCCGAAAAGAAAGCCTACGAGATTGAGAAATTACGATTATAGCACAACGGGCGCGTATTTCATAACGATATGTACGGAAGGTAGGCGACAGATTTTATCTCGCGTTGTAGGGGGCGACGTCCTCGACGCCCCGAAAAACGTAGAGCTGTTGTCACACGGAAAAATAGCGGATAAATATATCAATCAATTAAACGAATTTTATGATCATATCACGGTTGACCGATATGTCATAATGCCCAATCACATTCATGTTATGTTGTTTGTGCGTGTGGACGGGGCGTCGAGGACGTCGCCCCCTACAATACAACATTCGGCGGTATCGCAATTTGTATCCACGTTCAAACGGTTTTGCAATAAAGAAATAGGCGGAAATATTTGGCAAAGATATTTCAATGACCACATTATAAGAAATCGACAAGATTATGAGGAACACATAAAATATATCTGCGAAAATCCAATGCGGTGGTACTACGACGAATTATATGCAGAAGAATAGGGGGTATTGGCTTTGCCCGATGCGTGTTGCTTGCAACGTTGTAATACAAAAAAGTACCCCCGCCAAAAACGAGGAATAATACTATGAAAACTTTATTAACAGAACGATTGATTTTGCGAGATTGGTATGAGGATGATATTGGTTGCTCAGTCTATAATGAAGATGAGATTAGATACTTGATAAAAGCGAACAATAATTATGCTATCGTTTTAAAAGAAAACGATGAGATTATCGGAATTATAGGGTTGAACGAAGATGCCGATGGTAAAGAAAATGTACGCAATGTGGGAGTTAGAATTGTTCCGCAACATCAAAACCGAGGTTATATAACAGAAGCATTAAGAGCCGTTATTGGATCCGTTAGTAATATAACTGATACATTATCTTGGTTTTGTAAGGCGGAAGATTTGAGAAGTCAACATATAGCAAAAAAATTTGGATTTGTATATGTAAAGACATTTGCTAAAGCTCAGCATAATTTACAGAGTGATTTTTATTACTACATATTAGATAAAAACTCCAACAGTTTTTGACCACTGTTGGAGTTTTAACTTACCTATGAGAAGAAGTCAGACTTACATCTTTAGTGCTTCGGGCGCTTTCTGAGCAGATATTCGTCCAGCTTTGTTTTGATATTATCGGGTATTTCGCGGGATACGGGGCACATAGCGGCGTTAGCCATGCGGGACGCGAAGGCGGTGATAAAGTCGATATCCTTTTGCATATGCTCTGTTTTCATAACTGCCTTTGTGTCGTAGCTGTTGTGTATGGGCGCCAGGTTAGGTCCTGCCACGCGGGCAAAGGACACAGCGGGCACGCCCTTATCGGCAAAGGGTGTGGAGTCGCTGGAGTATACGTCCTGATATGCCTTGACCTGGAAGCCAAGCTCGCTGCCCATATACGAAATATAGTTCACCAGCTGCATCTCGCAGGTTGCGCATGCGATAAATTTTCCCATGATACAGCCTATCATATCAAGGTTGATAACCAGCGCGATATTTTTCAGCTCGTCCTCGTGGGCGGCAACATATGCCTTGGAGCCCAACAGACCACGCTCTTCACTGCCGCAGAAAACAAATCGCATAGCATAGCGGTGGGGATTTTTGGAGAAATACTCAGCCATACCGATAAGTCCGATACAGCCCGACATATTATCGTACGCACCCTGGGAGAGCGACGTGGTATCATAGTGAGCGGTAAACACGATCTGCTCGTCGATCTCACCCTTGAGGTCAACAATGACATTTTGAGAATTACCCTTGTATTCGTCCTGCTTCAGCGTGATCTTGGCGATTTTTGCGTCAGAATTGATTATTTCAACAGCGTCCTTGGCGTTGATATTGACACCCGGGATCTTTTCGCCGTTTGAAACGTAAGAGCGTAACTCTCTATGGTCGATATCGCGGTCAGCAAAGTTTACGTTTCCGTCGTAGGTAATAAAGCCGACAGCGCCGTTTTCCAGCATATCGCGGTATCTCCAGTAACCGAGGTAGCCGTCTATCATTACTATCTTGCCGCGACACTGGGACAGAGAGTATTTATCACTGTCGGTCAGGTAGTAAAGCGGCGCTTCAACCTCGCCCGAGCCTGAGCACAAATAACCCTTGCAAGGTATGTCTTTACCGTCAACTGTCAGCGTCGCGCTCTCCATGGTTGCCATATCTACCTCGAAGCTTTCAAGACGTGCTTCAAGTCCCAGCTCTCCGCACACTTGCTTTATATATTCAGCGGCGCGAAGCTCCTCAGCGCTGCCGCCCGTATGCACATAAGCGGTTTCGGCAAATATTTTTTGAATAAGCTCTGCTTTCATAATTCAAATTCCTTTCTTTATATACATTTTATAAATTCGTTTATATTATGAACCGTGGACACCACAGTGTGCGCGTCCTTGCCCAGAATTTCATCGTCAAGATATGCGGAATCCAACCCTGCGTCGGTAAGTCTCTCCAGATATTTTGCAGCATCCTCCACTCGCTTGAAGGACTTTTCCATTGTGGCGGGGAAGGTCAATCGCCGCGCACAACCTTCCGTCGTAACCGCCTCGACAATTTTTGATTTTATATCAGACGTCAGCTCGCCGTTATCACGGAACTCCGCGCGGTTGCGTTCAAGCTCCTTTTTGGTCGTTACCGTGACGATATCGCTCACCGCGCGCTTTGCCTGACTGCAAGCGATGTCACCGCCCGCAAAAAATCTTGACGGCATACCCTGCTCAGCGGCGATGTAAGCGTCCATATCTATCTCGCCTATATATCGACCGTTCAATTTATAATACTGCACCGTTTTACTGCTCATGGTGTGCGCCAGCACACCGCCCAGCGTGCCCTCCATAGCGTGGTAGCCGAAGTAACAAATACAGTCGAATCGGCCGCAAGCAAAGCTCATACGCGGCTGTGTCAGGTCGGGGGACAGCAATTCAATACGCGAATCCAGCTTTTCACCCTCAATATTATTGCCGCCGCCGTGGTTATCCCACAGCGCCACACGCTCCGCTCCTGCGTCAAAAAGTGCTTCTGCCGCCGAGTTTACCTCAATTATTGCCTGCTCGCGTGCCCGGAACCACTGCTCGGTCTGCTTGGAGAGCGCCATATACGGCTCACCTACTACATTATTGACGCCTTCAAGATCAAGCGCAATAAGAATTCTTTTATACATATACGTCACCACCTTTGATTTATTATATCACAATAAAAGCGGTGTGTAAAGAGGGCGATATTTTAAATACGTCCGTAAATTCAGTTTTCAAACCACTTGATTTTTTGGTACCGATTATTGTATAATAATAAAAAGCCTTTATTTGTACAAACCATCAAGGAGACGTACTATGAAAATGTTTGTTTCACTTCCGAAAAACTCGGTATTCCCAACATTTTTTACTGACGATAATATATCTTTTGCAAAGTCTCTCGGTCAGGTTGTCTGGAATGAACGCGGCGAGCAGCTCACGCACGAGGAAATAGCCCAACAAATAGGCGACAGCGAGGTATACGTAACCGGCTGGGGCTCGCCCCGTCTTGACGCGCGCATACTTGACAGCGCGCCGAATCTCAAGCTGCTTGTGCACTTATGCGGCACGGTAGTGCCTTTTGTCAGCGACGAGATGTGGGAAAGAGGTATAAGAGTCATTTCGGGAAACGACTTTTTCGCGGAATCCGTAGCGGAAGGAACTATCGGCTACATACTATCTGCCCTGCGGGATATTCCGAAATACAGTCACCGACTGAAGAATGAGAAAACATGGAAGTCCTCAGGCGACTTCAACAGAGGTCTGCTGGGGAAGACGGTCGGTATCGTCAGCTACGGAGCTATCGCGCGCCACCTTGTAAAAATGTTAACGCCGTTCCGCGTCAAAATAAAGATCTACGACATAAAGCCCTTGCCGGAGGAACACGTTATTAAATACGGTCTGCAGCAGGTAAGTATTGACGAAATATTCTCGACCTGCGACATAGTAACTCTGCACACTCCGCTAAATGAAAATACGCATCATTTAATAGGTCATGACCTGCTTTCCCTGCTGCCGCCCGACTCGCTGTTTATCAACACGTCGCGCGGCGCCGTTGTCGATCAATACGCGCTGGAGCAACAGCTCAAAACGGGACGCTTCCGCGCGGTGCTCGACGTATATGAAAAAGAGCCGCTTCCCCTCGACAGCACGCTGTTCGACCTTGACAACATTATACTTATGCCACACATGGCAGGTCCGACTGTCGATCTGCGGCGCGATATTACAAAAGCATTGCTGTTTGAAGCCGCTCGGTTCTTAGAAAATGGCACTCCGCTCACACATGAGATCAGCCGCGACACGGCTGCCATGATGTCAAGAAAGTAAAGGAGAAAAATTATGCTGTGCTCACCTTATAAAATACCGTCCATACTTCCGCCGTCCGAACATCCGCGCCTTATGCTACGCGCGAAAGACATATGTCGCATCAAGGATGCGATAAAAAACGCGCACGGTACGGATGCCGGCGCACTGTTTGACGAGCTGTGCGATTTCCCCATCAAAGGCATCGGCGCTACTCCGTCACTCGGAACTTATCATTTAAAGGAATATCTTGCGCTGGAGGCGCGTGCGTTGCGCGCGCTGTTAAACGGCGACAAAGATCAAGGGCGCACCGCCATTGAGCTTTTGATGTTTTTGTTGCGCGAGGTAATCGTTGCAGAAAAGCTCATGAGCGCACGCTTTTCAGGACACTTAATTTTTCTCGCGTCCGAGGTCTACGACTGGTGCTATGTTTGGCTTACGCGTGAGGAGCGCGACGAGATAATCGAGCGTTGCGAAGCATTGGCGCAAAAATATTTTGAAATGGGGTATCCCCCCAAAAAGCAAGCCGCCATCAGCGGTCACGGCAACGAGGCACAGCTGCTTCGCGACCTGTTGGCTTTTTCCATCGCAGTATACGACGAGCGTCCCGACATATACAACTATTGCGCGGGGCGGCTTTTCGACGAATATCTGCCCACCTACACAAAGGTTTTTGAGGGTGAATTTCACCCTCAGGGTCCTTGCTACGGCTCTTACCGATACGCATGGGCGATGTGGTTCGGGCTTTTGATATATTCCATGAGCGACGAGCGCGTATTGCCGCCCTGCACCGTCAACACAGCCGACAGCTTTATTTACCTGCGCCGCCCGGACGGCGAGGCTCTGCGCCTGGGCGACGATTACAACGAAACAAAAGCGCTGTATACTCACAAAAATCCTTTTGCCGTGCCGCTTTTTCTTGCCGCGGCGTACAGTGGAAACGGACTTTGGTATGACGAGGCGCAAAAGCAAATGCGCCGTGAATATCTTGTGCCGCTTGCTCACGGCTACGACTACTATGATGAGGGCGCGTACGGCGAAGGCGTCATTTCTCCCTCGGTATACTTTATCTGGGACAAGCTCACCACACTTACCGATACGCAATCTCTTCCCATAGCGCGCTATTTCGGTTGGCCCGTGGGCTGTACCGTTTACAATGACGGTGAGCGTCTGATCTTAATGAAGCTCGGCTGTCTTTGGGGCGCAAATCACGACCATCTGGATACAGGTTGCTTTCAGATATACGACGGCGAGATACTTGCCTCCGATTCGGGCGTATACGACAGCTACAACTCGCCACATCGCAAAAATTACACAAGACATACCCTCGCGCACAACTGCATTTTAGTGGACGGTGCAGGCACGCGCATGCCGAGAGACCGAAAAGAGCCGCACACGCTTGAAGTATGGCTGGCTGAATACGGCATGGCAAAAGTCATAAGTCACATTGAAACGCAAGACATGTATGAGCTTGAGGGCGATTTGAGCGAGGCATACTGTGAGAGTTGCGAGTCAGTCACGCGCAAAATGCGCTGGGAACCGTATTGCGGGGAACGCGGAGTATTCACGGTGTGGGATTCGGTAACGCCCAAAGATCCGAATTCTACGGTAACATTTGTCCTTCACTGTCAGAGCGAACCGCTGATCGATGGAAATAAAATTGTAATTCCGGGCAATAAGCGCGAGCTGCATTGCCGTGTCAAAGCGCCGGACAATATAGATATCACCTGCATCGGAGGATATGGGCACCAATTTGAAGTTAACAACGTCCAATATGAGCCGGCGGTCAACACCTCGGAACAAGGTTGGGGACGCATAGAAATATCGGCAACGGGAAAAGTCAATTTCGAGATCAAAATGGAGATAATCAAAAAGTAAAATTTTTTGATTTACAACGTGAAAACACCGAAAGCTTAGGCGTCGGGTGCTAAAGGACAGTCAAAAAGCCGATATGGAAATCCGTATCGGCTATTTTCTATTGCACCGCCGCGTTCGGTGGTGAGTAAGTGCGCATTTCCTGATAGTTTTTAGTGATATGCTGTCTTCGACAGCGTGATATTTTTGCTGCCGCAAAAGTGATATTACTCTGCAGGCAGAGCAGTTATATTCTATTCGCCCATAAACTTGCGTAGCAAATACCACTCGTCGTAAGACGAATATCACTGCAAAGCAATATAACTCGCCGGGAGGCGAATAGAGTTGGCGTTGTGTCCTTAGGAACACAACGCCCATACTCTCGGTATTTTTTACTTATTATTTTTATAATATTCAAATCTGCTGATCAGGTAGTGACCGACCTTTGCCATAAAGACCATGCCGTCGGGGCACAAGGGGGTGGGAACCTTCTTTAAAAATCCTGCTGACTCATAGTTAAGGTCGCCCTTATAGTCGATATCTGCCAGCGCTTTCATAACGCTTTCCCATTCAACATTGCCGTAATAAGGCAGTGTGTGTGAGTCCTTATCACCGAAATTATCGTGAACGTGCGTGCAACCGTCAACAAGTCGATCACCCAGCTTGATGATAGCTTCAGCAGGGTCAACGCCCTGGAACAGGCAGTGACCAACGTCAAAGCAAATGGTAAATACGGGATCATTCAGCGCGTCAAAAAGCTTGATCAAGCGCTCGGGAGTAGATGTAACAGAGTCACGACCTATATTTTCAATCGCGATCTTTATACCGAATTCCTTTGCATACGGAATCAGTCTCTTATAAAAATTAAAGTTATATTCGAACAGCTTTTCAGCATTATCATCTTCCGCATACTTAAGGTGGCAGCAAGGATGAACAACAATCATGGGTGCGCCCAGATATGCGGCATTCTGCATACCTTGAACGATATCCCAGAATCTAGGCTCATTTTTCTCATCTTCGGGGAAGCTGGACGGGAAGGGTGCGTGAGCCTGACAAATTGCTATACCCTGCTCCTTGGCGTACTTTGCCAAATCAATGTAAAACTGCTTGTCATGCTCTTTAGTATGATATTCACCAACGTCGTTATTGAAATCCATACCTTGAATACCCGCTTTAGCAAAAATATTAAAGGTCTCTTTAATTCCAAATGCATCGTGAAACCTCATCATATTTGAAGATAGTAACATAGTTTGTCTCCTTTAGCACATGTTTTGCGTTTTTGGTATATACCAATATCATAATATCATATTGAGAAATAAAAATCAAGAGAATATAGCAAAATTCCCTGAAACTTTTGCATTAAATTATCTGTAGACCTTTGCCTCTCGTATATCGCGTTCGGTTATTTGCTCAAAGGGGTACAGCGGATGCAGGCGTCTTTCAAAATCAAGCTGCTCCAGAACAGGACATGCGGCGCCCGATGTGGAGGCATTATATATTTCTGACACAAACGGACCATACGACGCTCTGAACGAGGTGCATGCCTTGACGGAAACCAGCGCGAATCTCTCGAAAGACACGCCAAATGATCGATAAAAATTAACATCGTTGGAGCCTGTGCCGTTCTCGCTGACGCGTATAAGCAGTTTACCGACCTCAAGCACCGCTGTCCTGCCCGACGAGTATTTTGCGCCCTTCGACATAGGGCCATTGGCGTAAAAAGATCCATCGTGCAGACTCTTTACCCTGGCAGTAACCTTGACGGGCTCCGAAAGCTTGGGAGCGATGGTCGCGCCCAGCGTAAATTCGGCGGTATTGCCAACTCCCACCGAAAAAGCTTGTTCCACAGCGGGAACATCACGAACTTCGGTAGCGGCAAACAATCTGTCAGCGTACGGTAGCAGTGCCGCAGTCACACACGCACTGTCACCTGTAGAGCCGGCACCTATAGAATCCGCTGAATCAACAAGAACGATGGGCTTGCCGCTGTCGTTATCAAGCGCTTTTTCTATGACCTGCTCCACTGTGAGCATAGGCTCTCCCTGAATCTCCTCGCGACACGAGAACTCGTCCTTAACAAGCTCATTTGCCACGTCAATTGCTGTTTTTGAATCCTTGGCGATAACAAGTATGGCGGATTCGGCAAGCGGATTATCCAGCCACGGTTGAACCTGAAATGCCGAATAATCGCATATTTTTCCGTCAGCGATCATAGCTTGCGCCTTCTCTTTAAGCTTTTTCAGTGCCCCGTTGGTAGTTGTATAAGCGTGTGCGGAAGCAAATACGGGAACGGCGGCACGCGCCATTGCTTTTTTGCCCTCGAAAATTGCCTCACAAAGCATTTTCGCGGCTCTCTCCCCTGTTTCTTTTCTGTCAATATGGGGATATTCCCAATAACCGCACAAATAATCGGCATTTTGCGTCATTTTTTCGGTTACGTTGGCGTGAAGGTCCAAGCAGGCGGACATTACCACCTCGTCACCAACAACGCCTCTGATCTTTTCACAGATATAACCGCAAACATCGTCGCAGCTTTCGGACATGGTAGCGCCGTGAAAAACCAAAAGCACGCCGTCAAGCTTACCCGCGCTTTTTATTCTGCCTATGGTATCGTTGAGAAAGAACTCAACTGTCTCGTCGGAAATATGCCCGCCGCTTCTTGCGTGCATAGCGATTCCGTAAATACATTCCACGTCTTGGGAAGACAAATACGATACCGCACCGACGTCACAGGGATTTCCGCTCACTTCTATGCCGCCATTGCTGAAGCTTGAAAGCGGCATAATTGTCGGGTTAAAGCTGTTTGACTCCTGTGTAAACGCACATACCAATACTTTTTTTGTTGAATTCATATGAAACCTCGGTGTTTAGGCACACGCCTTATTTTTATCAAGTATAGCATACGCGCCCCCAAAAGTCAATAATTTCGACTGTAAATATTAAAAGGCGAGTCAAATGCGTTTGGGCATTTGACTCGCCTCAATTTTAACACTGACAAGGTCAGGACTGCTTTATTCAGAACTCATCCGGCACAAAGGACGGCATTAGCTGCAGCTTGAACATATTCTTAACGTGCATACTGTCGATGCGTTCTTTGGTTTTCGCATCTTCAATATAACCTGTTCTGATGTATCTGTCAAGCGCGTCATAGGTAAAACCGAGATTTTCTTCGTCCGTTTTGCCGCAAAGACCGTCAATGGGAACCTTGTCTACCAAGGCGTCGGGAAGCCCGAGCAGTCTTCCTATCTGCTTCACCTCGGTAACGGTAAGATGTGACAGTGGACTGAAATCGCCTACCGAATCGCCGTAACGCGTAGAATAACCCACCCAATCCTCCGACAGATTGCAGGTGTTGCACACTCTTCCGTTGCAGCTCTGCGAAACAGCATACAACGTAGCCATTCTGATGCGCGGCGGCAAATTTGTGGTTGCCAGCCGTGTCAGCGGCAGCTCATCGGGAATATTACCGAGAATTCCGTCCACCGCGTCCTTTATATTAACAACATAATGCTTGATTCCCAGATGGTTTACAAGCAGATACGCCATGTCGATGTCGTGCTGTTGACCTTGCGGCATAAGCACGCCGATAACACGGTCCGCGCCCAGCGCCTCAACGCACAGCGCGGCGGCAATGGAGCTGTCTTTTCCCCCCGAAATACCTACGACCGCGTTGCAGTCTGGACCGTTTTGCTCAAAAAAGCTTTGTATCCATAAAACACATTCGTCTTTAATTCTTTTTGCATCAAACATAGCTACACCTTAATTTTTTTTAGAAATTTCTTCTCATTATAATACCGCATATTTTAAGTTATTATATCATATGATAGTGCTTTTTTCAATATATATAAAAATATTGCGCAAAAGAAGTGGCAGAAACAAAATCGCGTAGCGGACTTGAACCATGGTGATAAAGCTCGCAAGCGCGCCGTGGTGTCAGTGCTGCTCAAGGCCGGTAAGGGGAAAAGATGACAAAAAGCAGGTCATAAGATCTGATTTTTTGTTGAGTTGACAAGAAAATTTGGAACCTTTGATTTTACCTGTTTATTTTCCTTTTCTTACGTAAATACTCGCAGAGTGTGGAATAGCGGTAGAAACATTCATTTCAACAAATTTTTCTATATAAAATCCAACTTTGTTTAATTCATCAACATATTGATTTTTATCTTTTGCTCTCGCGGGAAGAAGAGGAACAAATACCTCCATCATACTGCCATTATCAGCATTTCTGACCTGACGTAATTGGGGTGTATAATAATCCTCACCCGTTATTTTAGCCCATTCGTCAACAGTATTAACAATGCCTTGATATGTCCCATCTCTACGATATGATTCTCTAAAGAAAAGCATCGGCGAATTCTCTTTTAATGAGTTATATGCATTATTCAAATAACAATTTCTATCGTTATCTGTAATCAACATATGAAATCCCATACAGTCAAGAGCCGCGTCGTATTTTTCCTTAACGCTTTGCTTAACCATATCCAGAACCTCAACCGTAGCATTCGGATATTTTTCCAACATTTTTTTGCTTTTTTCAATAGCAGACGGTGAAATATCCACACCATGATAAATGCAGCCAAGTTCGGACAGGATGACTCCGCAAGCACCCTCGCCGCAAGCATATTCAATTATTCTTTTTTCTCGCAGATTATTTTCTTCTACCCACGATTTCAGAGTATTATACAGCACATCATCATCGGGAGAATGTCCCCAACGTTCCACACCGGCAGAAAAAACTGCTTGATATCGTTTCTCGTAAGCCGTATAATAAGGTTCTTTCATGGTTGATCACCGCCTTTCATTTTTAATTTTATCACCAAAGAAACGAATTGTCAACAATGCTCAACTTATAGTTTAATTGAAAGTTTGGGTTTAAGAAATACATAAAAGCGCACTGGTGAAAAAAGGTGTTTTTTACCCCTAAAAACACGAAAAGCCCTTGAAATTCAAGGACTTATGTGTTAGGGTGCAAAATTGTTGCACCATTATGGCTACACCATATTTGTCTGAAAACATTTGGACTTGAACCATGGTGACACTGTTTCGGCAGGCGAGCTGCCTCAACGGCAAACTCCCCTTCGGGAAGATTTGCCCCTGTAGCGCGCAAGCGCGCCAAGGTGTAGCTATACCTCAAATCTAACAGAGGACGAAAAAGAACAAGAGAGCTGATGCTCTCCTGTTATTTTTGTTTGTAAATTCACTTTATCATTTCTTTTTCAATATCTTTTTTAGATATAACATTGAACAACAGCTTGCTCAAAGTAAAAACAATACCAAAAATTATAGTATTTAAAAGTACTCCCAATAACGAAGATCCGGTCAACAAATAACTTCCTGCATCCATAATGAAAAATTGTTCAAATATCGTTGTATATACCAGCGACATTTCCCAGATGGAATAGAAAATTACAAACGGAATTTGAAATACTGCGAAAATTCCAAGCATAATTATATGTTCCTTAAGATCCTTATTTATCAAAAAGTTCAGCAGGGAAAAATCTTCTGTTTTTAAGGCTTCTTTCAACGTCCTTCGATAATCAATATACGAAGTTTCCACTTTGAAATAGAATATACTGAACAAACTATAAAAAACAATATTGAATATCAGTACTGTCAGATTTGCTTGTACAGCGTCTTGCTCCGACATACTTGCCACAGAATTTGAAAAAATAATACCAAATATTATCATCGCTATGATATGTACTGCAATTAATATACCTATCCACGCTATCAACTTTTTTACTGTCTTTCTATTCATGATTATATCTCCTCAATAATATTACAAAAATATATTCAAAACCAAAGTCATAAAATCTATGCCTATAAAATGAACAACTTTCAAGCTTTATATAAAATTATTTCTACTTAGCCAGCGTCTTAAAAAATTATGCCCGCCAACATAATAACCGTATGCAAGCTCACCGTCACCTATAATTTTATCGTTATTTAGGCTTGCATCAAAGACTCTTATCTCTGATGGATCAGCCGTAAACAAAATCAACTTGAGCACTTCTCCTTGCTGACTGAAATTGAACTTCATTTTAGATCGGTTTTCAACCACTTCGCTTCCCTGAGAATAATTAGCGACATAACTGGGAGTCAAGCCTTTATTGTTACTGCTCGGAACAACTGCCTTTTTATATCTTATTTTTTCTATGATGTTCTCGGACACAAATCTCACAGCGGTCTTGGGCTTTATTCTGAGAAACATCACTTGCAGTTCTTTGTCGTCAAAATGTATTTTCACATCTGCTTTTTTAAAATTGAGTATTGTTTTCAAAAATAATGGATGTGATTTTTTTAGATCAGCATCATATGCTTTTGCTAACTTTCTGCAGTATTTCATCAAGCCAAGCAATTTGATGTATCTGGCTATTAATATAGCTAAAACAACAATTGCCGCAATCAGAGCAATATTAAACCAATTTTCTTTAAAGATATCAACTATCTGACTCCACATATTATTCTCCTTGGTGGCTTTTAATATTTCACAAAATGTCCTTGAATCAATTCTTGCTTTGCAAATTTGGCGCCGTCGACTTGCTACGGTTAGATTATATCACGCAGTCGCGTGATTGTCAATAGTGTATTTGCGATTGTTTTTGCGCTTCTCTGTTTTAAATATTTTGCGTGCCGTGATTTTGTTGATTTTGCACAACAAAAAAGACCGCCTATATGGTGGTCTGCTTTTCTTTGGGCTCGTAGGACAAAAATGCAACTCGTATATTTAGTGAAGTTTTGGCTGCACCAAAGCGATGTTATGCTTTGCATAGTGATGTTGCTCCCATTGCTTCGCAATGTTTGGTTACAGTGATGTGATGTGTTCTTGATCACGTGCCGAAGGCACACTTCACGCGCGAAGCGCACTTCACTTCCGAAGGATACATCACGTTCCGCTTGCGGAACACATCGTTGAAAAAAGCCTAACGCGTTGCGTTAGGCTTTTTTCTGGCTCCCCCTACTGGACTTGAACCATGGTGACAAGGCTCGCAAGCTCGCCGCAAACTTCCCTTCGGGAAGATTTGCCCCTGCAGCGCAACGAGTTGCGCCAATGTATCGCTACGCCTCAATCCAAAAGGAAAGCAAAACAAAAACGGAGTCCATTTGGACTCCGTCAGTCCGCTGACAAAGCCTATCTCAAGCAAGAGATAGGCTTTGTTTTTTATTAAGGTGGAGGAAAAACGCAAGAAAACTTGAGGAGGTATTCCCACAGCGCATCGCTATTTTCTTC
>JAZNBA010000107.1:0-33475 GCA_045586785.1 Eubacteriales bacterium
ATCTGCCTTTTTGTATGCCCATTGATCGAATAAAGAATATATTCAAGTGGTTTTAAGAAAATTTATTTATAAATCCTTTTTCTTGAAGAAAAACGATAACATACATTCTATTTAATAAGTGCAAGAGCTTCCCACCGAAGCGTTTCTACAACTGAATAGCCTTATGTCAAGAGTTATACAGGATTTGCGGATAGTGTGCCACAATATGAGCTCGCCCACAAATGAACTTGTGCACAGCACAGCCTGACAATACTTGGTCAAAGAGAGCAAAGGAAATGGCTTGGCGATAAGGCGCACTGTATATTACCTTCATGATAAAATGAGAAAGGAATAGATATGTCACAAGAAGCTAAAAATGTACCACTAAATTTAAAAGTAACTTTAACTATAAAAGAAGCTGCCGCTTATAGTAATATTGGCATAAATAAGATAGAAAATATGCTCAAATCACCAAACTGCCCCTTTGTTCTATATGTTGGAAATAAAAAACTTGTAAAAAGAAAAGAGTTTGAGGAATATATCAGCAAAAATATAATTTTATAAAACCTTTAAAAGTATAAATATTTTTATTGTATCATCTTTTACAAGTGGATAATATTTACTTATTGTTAGTCCTGGCCTATTGTAAAAAACGAGTTAATGTGATATAATGTGTTGTGTTATGTTGCATTGACTCTTTTCTCAGGGAGAAAGGAGTAAATATGGGAAAGAATCTTAAAGGAAAAGAATGTGGAAAAGGTATTTGTCAAAGAAAGGACGGTTTATACTTTGCAAGATTCGTAACAAAAAGCGGAAAGCGAAAAGAAAAATATTTTCAAACATTGCCGGAAGCTCGTAATTGGATTGAGAATGCTAAATATGAGGACAAGCATTCAAATATACCTATACCTATTGATATGACAGTGGATAAGTGGTTTAACTACTGGATAGAACACATTGTTGGTGATTTAGCGCCTAACACACGCAGAAATTATCGCGAACGATACATAAAAAACATCCAACCCCTTATTGGTAATATGCAATTAGTTGATGTTAAACCTTTGCATTGTAAGATGGTTCTCAACAGTATGGATGCAGATTACGCTGGCTCAACAATAAGACAAACTTATATTGCAATGGGAACAATGTTCAAATCGGCACTTATGAATGATCTTATTCCAAAACATCCTATGAATGGTGTAAGGTATACCAAGCCCGTTCGTGATACAAGCGATATCAAATACTTAACTCTGGATGAACAGAAAAAGTTTTTAGAGGTAGCTAGCCGTTCGCACAACTACTTTCAGTATGCTTTGATATTAGAAACCGGGATAAGAACCGGTGAACTAATTGGGCTAACTTGGGATGCTGTTGATTTTGAAAAGCGAACAATAACCATCAACAAGACATTGGAATATCGTTACAAGCAGGGATATTGGTGTGCAGGACCTCCTAAAACTCAACAAAGTTATAGGTGCATTCCTCTTACAAACCGTGCTTACAGTATATTGAAAGAATTAGAATCCAAACGTGCAGAACGCAAAGAAGCTGAGATGCTTTCACAAACACTTGAGTACATAGACAGACATACTGGAAAAACATCTACTCTCACTATGAGAGATTTAGTATTTATCAACTATCGTACTGGTGAACCAACTAAAAATAGTTCATACGACACCCATTTATATAAATTATGCGATGAGGCCAATATCAAACGATTCTGTATGCATGCTCTCAGACACACATACGCTACAAGAGCAATAGAAAACGGTATGCAACCCAAGGTTTTACAAAAACTACTTGGCCATGCAAGTATAAAAACCACTATGGATAGATATGTTCACGTAACCGATGAATCACTTCAGAACGCAGTACTACAGTTTGAAAAAGCCACCGCTTAAAAAAATGGTGTAAAAATGGTGTAAACCAAAAAACGCCAAAACGCGAAATACATTGAAAATAAAAGAAATTTTAAGGAGATATAAATCAAAATGAAATTAGGTATCGTAGGACTGCCCAACGTGGGAAAAAGCACGCTGTTCAACGCGCTGACAAACGCAGGCGCGGAATCTGCTAACTACCCCTTCTGCACAATCGACCCCAACGTAGGCATCGTGCCCGTTCCGGACGAGCGTCTGGACGAGCTTGCAAAAATGTACAATCCCGAAAAATACACCCCCGCCACCATTGAGTTCGTTGACATCGCGGGACTTGTCCGCGGCGCATCCCAGGGCGAGGGACTTGGAAATAAATTTCTCTCCCACATCCGCGAGGTGGACGCGATCGTTCACGTTATCCGCTGTTTTGAGGACAGCAATATCATCCACGTCGACGGCAACGTGGATCCTCTCCGCGACCTTGAGACCATCAACATGGAGCTTATTTTCTCGGACATCGAGCTGCTTGAGCGCCGTCTCGACCGCGCACGCAAGGCGGCTAAGAGCGACAAATCGCTGAATGCCGAGATCGAGGTCATCGAAGCACTTCACGCAAAGCTTTCCGAGGGTCTGTGCGCACGCGCTGCGGGTCTTTCGGACGACGAAAAGGCTATGCTGGAGGGCACTCCCCTGCTGACACTCAAGCCCATCATTTACGTTGCAAACGTCAGCGAGGACGACGTTTCGGATCCCGAAAGCAATACGCTTTACCAGCGCCTCAAGGCGCACGCAGAGTCCGAGGGAGCCGAGGTCATCGCGGTCTGCGCACAGATCGAGGCTGAGATCGGTGAGCTTGAGGGCGAGGAAAAGGCAGCTTTTCTGGAGGACATGGGCATTGCGGAGTCGGGTCTTGAGCGTCTTATCAAGGCAAGCTATTCCCTGCTTGGCCTTATCAGCTACCTGACCGCAGGCCCCAAGGAGGTTCGCGCTTGGACTATCACCCGCGGCACAAAAGCCCCCCAGGCGGCAGGTAAGATACACAGTGACTTTGAACGCGGATTTATCCGCGCCGAGATCGTTTCATACGAAGACCTTATGCGCGAGGGCAGTATGAACGCCGTCAAGGAAAAGGGTCTGCTTCGCAGTGAGGGCAAGGAATACGTCATCAAGGACGGCGACGTGGTTCTGTTCCGCTTTAACGTATAAGATATGAGAATGCGCAAGAAAAAGCACGGCGCCGAGCGCATCGCCGCCTGTGCAGACCTGCTTATAGCCGCCCCCGCGGTGCTGATGGACGCCCCACAGTCGCCTTTTAGCACACAACGTCAGCTGTGTCTTGAGATAGGTTGCGGCAAGGGGGCATTTGCCTGCGGTACCGCCGCGGCACAGCCCGACATAAACCTTATCGCCATGGAACGCGTTGCGGACGTTGCCTGCCTGGCACTTGAGCGTGCCGCCGCAGAACGCGACAGCCGTCCCGGCGACAATCTCCGCTTTATTATCGGAAACGCGCAGAACATACCCGAATGGTTTCCCGAGCACTGTCTCGACCGTATATATCTCAACTTCAGCGACCCGTGGCCCAAGGCGGGCTACGCGAAACGCCGTCTGACGCACGTAGGATTTCTCGAAATGTACCGCCGTGTGCTTAAAGAGGACGGTCTGCTTCTGTTCAAGACCGACAACGTAGGTCTTTTCGATTTCAGCCTTGAGCAGTTCGAGGCGGCAGGCCTTGAGGTGCTGTGGTACACCCGCGACCTACACAACGATCCCCACGGAGAGGGCAATATAATGACGGAGTACGAACAAAACTTCACCGCAAAGGGCTTCACCATAAACGCCGCCGCGGTGCGATTCACTAAAAAAGAGAACTGATATGATAAAAGATCTTGTAAAGCAAACACGCAGCTACCGTTCATTTGACGAGAGCCGCCGTATATCCCGTGAAGAACTTGTTGAGCTGGTAGACACCGCACGTCTGACCGCCTCCACCCGCAATATGCAGCCGCTTAAATACCGCCTCGTCTACACTCCCGAGGAGTGCGCCGCCGTGCTGTCTTTTACCGGCTGGGCGGCAGGTCTCAAGGGCATAAAAATGCCACCCGATGGTCATGCGCCTACGGCTTATATCGTCATCTGCTGTGACACGACGATGGTGCAGGATCACGTTCCCTTTTTGCGCGACACGGGCATCGCAGCTCAGACCATTATGCTGTCCGCCACCGAAATGGGTCTTGGCGGTTGCATGATAGGAAGCTTCAGTGCCTCGCATATCGCACAAACGCTGTCCATTCCCGAGGGCGTACGCCCCCTGCTGGTGCTGGGTCTGGGCAAACCGGATGAAACTGTGATTCTTGTAGAATCCGAGGACGGCAATACTGCCTACTGGCGCGACGAAAACGCGCACTATACTCCCAAAAGAAAACTTGAGGACGTTATACTGTAAAATGCAACAAACACAAAAAGAAAGCTCCGGCGTGCTGCTCATTGACAAGCACGCCGGTGTTACCTCTCACGATATAGTAAATAAAGTGCGCCGCGCTTACGGTACACGCCGCGTGGGGCATACGGGAACGCTTGACCCCATGGCGACGGGACTGCTCGTAGTGCTGGTAGGACGGGCGGCAAAGGCGGCTGAATATCTGGTTGCTGACAGCAAGCATTACCTTGCAACTCTGCGCCTCGGCATTACCACCGACACCGAGGACACCACCGGAGCAGTGCTCACAAAATGCGATAATTTGCCAAGCCAAGAACAAGTTAAACTCGCTTGTGATGCCCACGCAGGCAAGATTCAGCAGATACCGCCCATGTACAGTGCCATAAAAATAGGCGGCAAAAAGCTGGTCGACATAGCCCGCGCCGGCGGCGAGGTTGAGCGTCAGCCTCGCGATATTGAAATTTTTTCGCTCGTCTGTACTCCCACCGACACCCCCGAAGATTACACGCTTGACGTGGTCTGCTCATCGGGAACTTACATCCGTACGCTGTGCGCCGACATAGGAAAGCATCTCGGTTGCGGCGGCGCTATGGCATCACTCAGACGCTTGGGCGCAGGTGGCTTTGACATAGCGAATGCCGTGACGATAGAACAGCTTGAGCAAATGTCACCCGATGAACGGGAGAAAATATTGCTTCCCATCGAGTCGCTTTTTGATACGCTCCCGGCGGTTTGTCTGCCTGAATTTTTTGAAAAGCTGTGCAGATCGGGATGCGAGATATATCAGAAAAAATTGCACACTTCTCTGCCCTGCGGCGCCCGCGTCTGCCTGTGTGACGCCAACGGCCACTTTTTCGCACTGGGTCACGTTGACGACTACCCCGACGGCTCGGCGATAAAATCAATTAAAATGTTTGAACTGTAAAAAAGCCGACATTGGCATACGAAAATACCGACAACAGTAACTAAACGGTCACTGTCGTCGGTATTTTACTTTACTGTCTGACACCAAAAACGCAAAGAGGTACTTTTTCGTTCGGAACAATAAGCTTGTTTTCTTTGATAAGCTCCTCCATCAAAAAAGCGGCGACATCAAGTCGGTGATGAATTTTTGCAATATCACCGCACTGTTCTTTAAGCGAGGCAGGGGCGTGCTCGGCAAGTATCTTTTCGGCTTTATTGGATATATCAATCATGCAGTTTGCCACTTGATCTGCAATATCCGAAAGAATGGAGCAGACCGTTTTATACACAGTTTTATTAAAAACAAGGAAGTTTGCGGAAAGCTTGCTGTTCTCGCAAAAGACAAACTTATTCTCGATCAGCCACGGGATTGCCGAATTATCTTTGTTTACATCCATGCCGAGAATGGCATCGCACATCGCCTCGGATTTGTTTTTGAAATCACTGTGCGCCCAAAGCTGCGTCCGCTTGATGATTCTGTAATTTTCTGCCGAAAACCACGCCGTTTGGTTTTTGTTCCAATTTTCCATTGAAATGCCTTCGAAATGATGATTTACAAAATCATTATCATAACCGAAGATCCAACCGTGACCGCCGAGCGCAAGCTTATTGGGTTTTCCGAGAGAAGATCGCTTTTTTGCCAAAATGTAACCGTTAACAAACGCAATATTTAACAATCCGAATAACAAACGGTTATCGTCATAGTCATTGCCGTGAAAATCAAGCTCACGTATGTTGGGCAAAAGAGCTACTGCTTTTTCAAATACCGACTTTGCAACGGCAGTATAAACAGCAGAAGTGTTTCTAACGAACTCCTTTTCATACGCATCCGTTATAATAACAATGTTAGTCTGATACTTGTCGCCCGTCTTTTTCAACACACCTGCCTCTTCTAAAATCTCAATTTCTTCCTCAAGATAAGGCATTGAAACGCCAAGCTCCATCGAAAGTGCCTCGGCTGTCATAGCTTCATAATATGCGGCAAGCAAAATAGAACCGGGCAGCTTTCTTTTACATAAATCATCGTATTTGTTCCAATCTCCCCAAAAATCAAGTCTGAACGTTCCGGGATTATAGCTTTTTTCTCCAAGTGTTCTCGTCATACCGATACCTTCCTTCAATAGTTTGCGTGTCTTAAATAAATGGTATTTCACCATTTCCACGCTGATATTTTGCTCTTTTGCTATTTGAGAACAACTTTTGTTATCGACGTAATAAGCAACGCAGACCTCTCGGTGTGTTTTCTTCAAAAGAGAAAGCTCACGGCGAAGCAGATATATTTCTTCACTCTCGGTTTCCTTTTCTATGTACTCCTGCTCCGGAGAGAGGTCGTACACACCTATGTTTTCTTCTGTTAGTTCTACGGTTTGTGCGGCAAGCTGACTCTTACGGATAAAGCGACGGAACGCGTTTTCAGCGATCTTCCAAGCAAAGCCCCAAAAGGCTTCCTCGTTTTGCAAGTTACGAGCCGAAACAAGGATCTCATAAACGATTTCGGATGCAAGGTCGTCAACTTTATCTTTATCATAGAGCTTAGAAAAAGCGTAGCCGTAAATTGCCGTCAGATTTTCGGACAGCAGTTCCGATGCTCTTTTGTCGGTCATAGTTGTTCTCCTGTGTTTGAAAGCTTTCACTTATATAGTGTCGGCAAGGGGGTATCGGTTAATTGGTTTTTTAATTTTCTTAAAAATTATATCATAAATTTATGTATTTTTCTATGTAATTCGATTTTGCGC
Source organism: Eubacteriales bacterium (assembly GCA_045586785.1). GTDB lineage: Bacteria > Bacillota > Clostridia > Oscillospirales > CAG-272 > UMGS1002. The sequence goes on from JAZNBA010000107.1 coordinate 6,996, forward strand.
GACTAAACAAGTATCAGTTTTGCAGCTCCCCTTGTAAGGTTTTCGTAGAAATGTGAAAGTAGGGGTCGACGCCCTCTTCGACCCGAAGACATATAGTTTAATTGAACTTTACGTTTTCGGGTCGTCGTGGGCGCCGACCCCTACGATCAACACAAATATATTTAATTATTTCGACGATAAATTATTATGTAAATTTACTTTTTAAAATAGTAAAATCCGTCGCGGCAAAGATCGGGGTGAAGACTGATATAATCGTCAGCCTTATCCTTGACTGTCTTCCACACATCCTCGCCGAACAGCGCTGTTTTGTCTTTTATCTTATCATCATTCTTGCCTAAAAACAGTTGAACTATAGGCATGAAATCCTCGTACTGACGAGAGTATCTCTCTCCGATAAAAATATCATGCGCGCATCTGTCCGCGTTGAAATAAACATTTGAGGTGGTAAGTCTGTCACCTGCCGAAAGGCTGTATTTCTCAACAAATTCAGCAGGAAACTTAAGCATAACTACCGCATCCATCTCATCGGAATACGCCGCGATAAGCAAAGGCTCTGTAGATACGACCACAGCGGGCTGAGTATCACCGTAGCACAACGCGCGAGTTACGAAATCGATCTGCATATCCGAATAAAAACGTCCTGCGAACTTGGTATTTATCTTATTTCGGAAAGAATAATATTTTTTATACGAAAACTTTACGTTTGCTTGATTTTGTGCTTGACTTGCCATATTTTTTTCCTTTCTTTGAGTATGCTGCTTCAAGAATACATACTTCACGCTAAAGTATATCATTTTTCATATGATATGTCAATATAATTAAGTAAAAACCAACTCCGCGTCAATGACGCGGAGTTGGTTTTTTACTCACTGAATGACGAATATAACTTAATTATACACCCTCGCGGAGTCTTCTCATAAGCTCTGCCTCGGTTGCGGTTGTTGTAGCAACGTAGCCGGGGAGAGGCATAATGTTCTCGTGAATAGTATCAATGATCCACTTATCCTGCGGGAAGAAGAACTCGTCGAACTCGAAAGGAGGTGTGATCCAGTTCTTTGCGCCCACAACAGCAACGGGAGCATCCAGATAATCGAAGCACAGAGTGTTGATGTTCTGAGCAACGTCGTTGAGGAAGGAGCCGCGTGCGCAAGCGTCGGAAACCAGAACTACCTTGCCGGTCTTCTTTACAGACTCAACGATCTTGGAATAATCCAGCGGAACCATAGAGTGCAGGTTGATGATCTCTGCGTTTACGCCGTACTTCTCCTTCAGCTCGTCAGCCGCCTTGACAGCGCGGTACAGAACAGCGCCAAGAGTGATGATAGTAACATCGTCGCCCTTTCTTATCAGGTTGGTGTCGCCGATCTTGATCTCGTAAGGCTCAGCGGGAACGCCGCCCTCGTGGAACTGCTCGGGCATATCGTAAATTCTCTGGCTCTCGAAGAAGATAACGGGGTCGGTACCGTTAAGAGCAGCGGTCATAAGACCTCTTGCCTCGTAAGGAGTTGCGGGGAAGCAGACCTTCAGACCCGGGATGTGTGCACAGAGCGCGGTCCAGTCCTGAGAGTGCTGTGCGCCGTACTTGGAACCAACGGATACACGAACTACAACAGGCATCTTGAGTATGCCTGCGCTCATTGCCTGCCACTTGGACAGCTGGTTGAATATTTCGTCGCCGCAACGACCGATAAAGTCAGCATACATAAGCTCAACAACAGCACGTCCACCGCACAGACCGTAACCGACAGCAGTACCAACGATAGCTGCCTCGGAAATGGGAGCGTTGAACAGTCTGGAGTGAGGAATTGCATCCATCATGCCGCGGTAAACAGCAAATGCGCCGCCCCAGTCACGAACGTCCTCACCGTAAGAAACGAGAGTGGGATCTTCATAATATTTATCGATAAGAGACTCGGAGATACCGTCACGGATGTTGTAAGCCTTCATCTTGCTGACGGGCTTGCCCTTTTCGTCCAGAGGAGTGCGGATCTTTTCCTTGATCTTGATGTAGGTGGGGCACTCGTCCTTGGGAAGTGTAACGTCGGGTTCTCTGTCTTCCATCTTTGCTACGTGGCCGTTGGAGTACATCATACGCTCGATGATAGCGGGGTCAGCCTTGAAGTCAGCGTAAGGAGATACGTTAACGTCAGCGGCGTGACGGCAGATCATGGTCATGCGCTCAACAGTCTCGGCAACCATGTCCTCGAACTTGGAGTCAGCGGCAACCTTTGCGTCAACAAGCGCCTTGCGGTAGGTAACGATGGGATCGTATTCCTTCCAAGCATCCAGCTCCTCCTTGGAACGATAAGCGTTCTGGTCGGAGGTGGAGTGACCGGAATAACGGTAGGTAATGGTGTCAAGCAGAACAGGACCCTCGCCTGCGCGAAGCAGTGCCAGCTTGCGTTCCATAGCGTCGATAACAGCGAGAGGATTGTAGCCATCGATACGCTCTGCGTGCATCTGGCTGGGAGTGATACCTGCGCCCAGACGCGCCAGCATATCGTATGCCATGGTCTCGCCGCGGGTCTGACCGCCCATACCGTAACTGTTGTCGAATACGTTGAACAGAATAGGCATGCCGCCCTTCATGTCGCCTTCCCACAGCGTACGGAACTGGTCCATAGCCGCGAAGTTCATGGACTCATATACAGGTCCGCATCCAAGCGAGCCGTCGCCCGCGTTGCAGACGATCACGCCGTTCTTGCGGTTTACCTTCTTGAACAGTGCCGCACCGGTAGCAATGGGAGCAGAGCCGCCAACGATAGCGTTGTTGGGATATACGCCGAAGGGCAGGAAGAATGCGTGCATGGAGCCGCCCATACCCATATGGAAGCCGTTTTCACGAGCGAATATCTCGGAGAGGGTTCCGTACAGAATGAAGCGGATAGCAAGCTCCTTAACAGAGTCAACCTTACCCAGCTTTTCAACAGCGCGCAGAGTGCGGCCACCGATGAAGTTTTCCATAATGTTAAGCAGAGTCTGGTCATCCAGCTTGTGAATGGAGGACAGCGACTTTGCAAGAATCTCACTGTGAGAACGGTGAGAACCGAAGGTGTAGTCATCGATACCCAAGAGGTATGCCTGACCTACGGCAGCTGCTTCCTGACCCATGGAAAGGTGAGCAGGACCGGGATATGTGGTCTCAACGCTGTTATAGTTGCTCTGTGTCTTGATCTGGCTGAGCATGGACTCAAACTCACGGCAGATAGCGATATCGCGGAAAATGCGCAGGAAATCGTCAGTGCTGTAGCGAGCCTTTTCCTGCTCGATGGTCTTGTTATACTGGTTTACGGGAATGTCTTCGAAAACGATCTTGCCGGGAGCTCTTGTGGCAATAGGATCGACAAATAATGACTTAGGCATTTTATTTATTTCCTTTCTTTTATCTTATAATTTGAAAAGGCACTCGCGAATTATTTCGCTGACCGTGGGATGCGGGAACACCAGCTTCTTGAGCTGGGAGAGAGGAAGCTCGGTCTCACACATATGAGCCGCGCCGAATATCATCTCGGATGCGTAGCTACCGATAATGTGAACGCCCACCAGTCTGTCGCGTTCGGTATCGTAAACTACCTTGCAGAAGCCGTTTCCGCCGTCTGTTTCTGCAACGTATCTGCCGGCATAAGCCATGGGAAGCTTAACTTCCTTGACCTTCATACCTTTAGCCTCGGCGCTCTCGCGGGATTCACCCACGCTTGCGACCTCGGGATCGGTGTAAATGACAGAGGAGATATATTCGTATCTCATTTCGTCCTTGATACCCAGCATATGGTTGACGGCAACCTCAGCCTCACGGTATGCGGTGTGCGCCAGCATCAGCTTGCCGTTGCAGTCGCCTACTGCGTAAACGCCCGCAACATTTGTGCACATATGACGGTCGGTAATAACAGCGCCGCGCTCGGTCTGCACTCCGATAGCTTCAAGTCCAACGCCCTGTGTGTTGGGGCGGCGGCCTACGGACAGCAGTACGCAGTCGCATTCGCAAGCGCACTCCTTGCCGTCATCCTCGTAAATAACCGAGTTTGCGGTAACCTGCTTTACCTTGCAGGACAGCTTGAATTCCATGCCGCGCTTTGAGTATGTATGCATCAGCAGATTGCAGATCTCACGGTCGGTAGCGCCTGCGATCTTGTCCATCATCTCGATAACCGTGACCTTAACGCCGACGGATGCGAAATAGCAAGCCATTTCAAGTCCGATAACGCCGCCGCCGATAACGGCAATGCTCTTCGGGAGAGTGGTCATATCGAGAATTTCGCGGTTGGTCTTTACAAAGCCCGACTCAATTCCCTCTTTAACACCGGGAATGGGGGGAACCGCCGCCTCGGACCCGGTTGCGATGCAAACACGGGAAGCTACGTACTTACCGCCGTTGTCATCTTCAATGGCAAAGCCCTCGGCATCACGGCCAAGAATCTTACCCGTTGCGCTGATAACGGTAACGCCGCACGCCTTCATAGTAGAGCCGACGCCGCCAACCAGCGCGCGAACTACCTTGTTCTTGCGGGCGATAACCTTTTCATGGTCAAACTTAGCACCCTCAACGGTAACACCGAAGTTTGCGCCCTCGGTTGCGTGACGGTACATTTTTGCACAGTTGAGCAGTGTCTTTGTGGGGATGCAACCCTCATTCAGACAAACACCGCCAAGTGCTCTCTTTTCAATAACAGCGGTCTTGAGTCCGCCTGCGGCGGCACGCTCTGCGGCAAGATAACCGCCGGGACCGCCACCTATAACTATAAGATCAAACTTTTCCATTGTAACCCTCCGTCAGTCCTTCATAAGAAGTGCTGTGAAGCTCTCGAGATTTGCGCAAAGCTCTTTTGCAAACTTAGCTGCGGGAGCGCCGTCAACGGCTCTGTGGTCGTATGTCAGCGACAGTCCCATTGCGGGATAGAACTCGTATCCGCCGTCAGCCTTCTGACGAGCTTTGGCTGTTATGTTACAAACGCCGAGAATACCTGTCTGGGGAGGATTGATAACGGGAGTAAAGGATTCAACGCCGAACGCGCCAAGGTTGGAAACGGTAAACGAGCCGCCTCTCAGCTTGTCGGGGTTAATAGCGCCGTCGCGCGCCTCTGCTGCCAGCTGCTTGACCTCCTTGGAGATCTCCACCAGCGACTTCTTGTCTGCGCCGAAGATAACGGGAACCATAAGTCCGCGAGGTGTGTCAACAGCAACTGCAAGGTTTACGCTGTGATAGTGACGGATAGTGTTGTCATCCAGCATGATAGCGTTGAGGTCGGGGTGATTCTTCAGCGTTCTGGATACGGCGTAAAGCACCATATCGCCCAGAGTAACGCCTGCAAGGTCGCCGCCTGCCGCCTTGAACTCAGCACGAGCGCGCTGAATGGATGTAGCGTCAAAGCTATGATTGTTGGTAAGCTGTGCGCCGCTTGCCAGCGACTCACGCATGGACTTGGAGATAGCGCGGCGGATGCCGGTAAACTTAACGTCATCGTATTCGCCCTCGGATACAGGCTGTGCGACAGGCTGTGCAACAACTTCCTGTACACCCTCCTTCATAAGTCTGCGAACGTCAGCCTCAACGATTCTGCCGTGCGCACCGGTGCCGGTTGCCTTGGAAGCGTCAACGCCTGCGCGCTGTGCCAGCGCCTTTGCGCGGGGAGAAATTCTGATAATATCGTCTGTTGCCTTGGGGGTAGCCGCTACGGGAGCGGGTGCCGCCTTTTGCTCGACTACAGGCTCTGCCTTAGCCTCTGTCGCAGGCGCGGAAGCGGGAGCGCTTGATGCCTCCGCAGGTCTGAGGGCGGATGCGTCCTCCCCTGCCTCACCTACTGCGCAGACGTTTACCAGAACCGGTACTTCGTCACCGTCCTCGAAGAAGCACTCCAGCAGTACGCCTGCCTCGGTGGATTCACACTCAAACGATGCCTTGTCTGTTTCGTAATCAAAAAGAATGTCGCCAACGGCGATGGTATCGCCCGGCTTCTTTTTCCATTTACCTATGATGCACGATTCAACGGTAATACCCGCCTTTGGCATCACAACAGCTTTTGCCATGTTTTTATATTTCCTTTCTTTTAAATTGTCAATTGAAATTTTCCAGCAGATACTTTTCTGCCTCCTCACACCACAAACCGTTGTTGGCTTCGGTGATCTCGGCAAGACGCAGGAATCTTTCGTCGCTCTCGCCTGCACGGCGGAAGTCCGCGATAGCGGTCAGCGGCAGATTTATACCGGTGTAGATCAGCTTTTTGCCGCCGGGGATGTGGGAAAGATTCAGCGTTGTTTCGGGAACACAGTCAAGGCCGCCGATATGAGTTACCAGGATCGCGGGGTTGAGCTTGCCCTCGCCCACCATCTTGATGACTTCCTTCATGTCGTCGCCGTTACCGCCCGTAGTGCCCACCACGTGAGTACGTGAATAGTGAACGTTGAAGAAGTTAAGCTTTGCCGAGAACTGCGTGTCCGCGGGACCCGAGAAGAAGTTGAGGCAGCCGTCAATACCAAGTATTCTGTCTGCCTGCTCAACCAGCGCGGTAACGGGCGCGAATACGACAACATCGTCATAGCCCTTACCGTCCGAAAAGCTCATCAGCTCTTCGTCGGAGTTCTGACACTCCGCGGTGTTGAGATATTTCAGCTCGACACCACATTCCGCGGCGCGGCTGACGGGAAGTATCTTCTTGGCGCGCTCAATACGAGCCGCGTCAATATCTGTAACTATCAGCTTGGAGGGTCGTCTGTCACAACCCAGTATGTAATCTATAGCGGCAAGTCCCATAGGACCGACACCCGCAAGAAGCGCCATGCATCCGCCTTCTTTGATGCCCATCTTGTGCTCGTATCTTCCCGCATCCATATGATACATTGCGTGGAATGTACCCGCAACGCAGGACAGAGGCTCTGCAAGCGAGCCGCCGAAATAGTTTGTTCCTTCGTAAACAAACAGACAATCCGTCAGCATAACCTCAACGGGAACGATAACGTAGGTAGCGTCACCGCCGATGTGGGGGAAGGAATAGCCTGCCGCCGCCAGTGAGCCCTTGTAGTTCATCGCGGGCTGAATGGTAAACTTCTGCCCTGCCTTGAACTTATGACTCCAGCGTGCGCCGACCTTTACTATCTCACCGCAAAACTCGTGTCCGATAATAATGGGGTTTGTGGCAATGTCAGAGGGTACACGCTTATGCTGGGTGGCAAGCTTTGCCGCCTTGTAGGAGGAAAGACACAGAGAGTCGGTCATTACCAGAGCAAGTATTTCGTCGTCCGTTATTTCGGGCAACTCAAACTCCTCCAGACGCAGATCCTCAACTCCGTAAAGTCTTACTGCTTTTGTTTTCATAATTTATATACCTTTCTTGATATTCAATTATCACTTTTCTCGCTCGACCAGCTTCCAAGCCATATCCACCAGATGCGAGAACATGGGATCGGCCAGCTGCTGACAAATAAAGCTTTGACGGGGCTGGTTTATGTCCTCCCCCGAGATCTCGGTCATACCGAACTGCTTACAAAGCGCCATAAGTCTTTCCATCTGTGCCCGTGTGTTTCGAGAGGGCATATAGGTTATGCCGTGAACTCCTGCGCTTGACAAAAACGCAAACAGCTCATCAAGGTAAGAATCTTCAAACTTTTCAGCCTTTTTGTCGCCTGTGGGCGAATCGCCGACGTCACCGAGATACGCGTAGCAAAGTATCGCGCCTGCGCGGTCAGCAAGCTCAACTACCTCGGCAAGCGTCAGAAGCTCGTCGTCCGCGGGAATGAATGTCCGCGCGTTAAGCGAGGATTTCAGCACACCCAGAATATCGTAGGAGAAGCACAGCGGATCGCGCTGACGCATCCACTCAAGCTGACGAGCCGAGAGGGTAAGTCCCAGCTTGTCGGTGAGAAAATCGGCAACACCCTCTTCGCCAACGGTAGCGATTATTTTGTGTGCAAGCGCCGCCAGAAGGTGCCGCTCGGTAACACTGCCGCCGCAATCAAACATTGAAAGCGGCACCACGTCTCTCTCAAAATCAAGCACGATGCCCGAGGGCGAAACTATTTCATTTATCTTGTCTACCATCAGCTTGTTGCGCGCGTTTCTCTTTTCGCGAAGCGGCGCGAACGCCTTCTGCAGCATATCAAAGCTTGCCGCAGGAACGCTGTGAATTGCCATGTAAGCCACGCCCGCCTGGTCGGGGCTGTTGAGCTTTTTATCGGCAAAGGGTGTTCCCTTCATGGAAACACGGCATTCCATTCCGCAGGTAGTTCCGATGCCCGCGATCTTGCCTGCCGCGCGGAATTCCTCCGCGCCTCCGATACTGTCGTGGTCCATAATACCCGCTGTACCAAGTCCAGCCTCACGAGCGAACCAGACAGCCGCTGTGGGGGTGTATGGTGAGAACGAATAAGTTGTATGTATATGATTGTTCGCAAACTCAGGACGAAGTGCGGGCACAGGCTCGCTTTCCACCAGAGCTTTAAGATTCTGAAGTCTCTGCTCAGCGCTCGGCGCATTGAGCAGATTCAGTATTTCTGTTTTGTTCATGCTGTCCTCAGACTTTCTGACGGTAGCTCTCGGCTTCCCAGTTTACAAGGAAGTCAACCAGCTCTGCCGACAAGTGGGACGCACCGCCGAAGACTCTCGTGTATACCGCAATGTTGACAGAGTCGGCTGTCAGCAGTGCCGCGTTGGTTGCCTGTTTCTCGGTGTTACCCATTGCGTATATGCCGCTGTTCTTCAAAATAACGACTTTTCTGTTGATTTTTTCTGCATTTGTGACGTCGTCCACAAACTCAGCGCCCGCGCCGCAGTATACAACCTGGTCGGGATCGAAGGGTGTCATCATGTCAGTCGCCGCCTCACGGCTTGCCGCAAATTCAAGCGCAGACTTGCCGCCCACCTTGAAGCAGAAATCAAATCCGCCAAGCTTGGCAAGTGCCATGCCTTGCTCGTCAGCCGCCTCGATCTTAACCTCGGGCTTGTCAGTAACACGTGCCATAAGCTTCGCCATCATATCCGACAGCAATCTGTCAAGCTCCTCAACGGTATCTGCCGCAAAGAATACGCCGTGATTTTCGAGCAGCACTACGTTTATCTTACCTGCTGCCGCGCAGAACTTTTCATACATCAGCATGGCAAGTATGTATCCGGGACGGCAGGCGGGTATCCATACCACGTCCTCGCCCAGTATCTCGCGAGCCAGTGTCTCATTGCCCTTGGAGCAGGTCAGACCATTGACAAGCGCAGGATGCAAATGCAAAACAAATTTTTGGGGGAACAGTGCGTGGAGCAAGGTCTCAACGCTGGGACGCTTGTTCTCCTCGCCCGCGCATCTTGCCGCCATCATATCGGCGAGAAATGCCGCTTCTCTTTCCTTGTCGGTGTCGGGATATTTTTTGGTCAGCGTTGCATTCAGCGCCGACATATCCATTCTCGCAAAGCTGTCCGCGGATGCCTGCGCAAGGGCAGTACCCGAGCACTTTACATACATAATTCCGTTTTCTTTAGCTGAGGTGTTGCCGCCGCCTGCGTTTACAAGCGCGGGGTCAGCGCCGTAACGCCTGGAGTATTCAATAAGAGCATCAAGTGTGTTCATATGCGTTCACCTTTCTTTTTTAATTTGCTATTACAAGCTTGACGTTGCTTTCGTCAAGTAATGCTTTCCATTGTTCGCCGGGATCTTTTTCTGTAACCAGTGTGTCGATCTCCGTCATTTTACCGACACTGATAAACGAGGTCTTTCCGAACTTTTCATTGTCCACCGCAAGTATGACCTTTTTTGCCGACGCCATCATAGCGCGTTTGAGCACCGCGTTGTCCTCGCGGCTGTCGGTATAACCTGCGTCAAGATCAAGTCCCTCACACGAAATGATGGCGACGTTGACATGATAAGAGCTTACCATACTCTCTGCTCTGTGTCCCGTAAACGCCAGCGCGTAGGGCTTGAGCAGACCGCCCGTGCAGTGTATGTTCCAGCCCTGAACATCCCCCGCCAGCTCCAGAACTATGTCGATGGAATTCGTTATAAGCGTAATGTTGCGGCGCGGCTTCAGCGCGCGGGCAATATACATGGAGGTAGTGCTCTCGTCCAGCATAACATAGTCGCCGTCACTTATCATTTTGGCAACCTCGCGGGCTATTTTCTCTTTAGCCTCGATATTGGTGCGCTTACGTACCTCATAAGGTAACTCATGGCTATCCTCATTGAAAATGGCACCGCCGTAGGTTCGCGTGGCATATCCCTCTTGCTCCAGCTTTTCCATATCGCGCCGTATAGTCTCCTCGGAAACTCCGAACTTCGCGCTCATTGCGGAAACAAGAACTCTTTTTTCATTTTTCAGTTGATTGAGTATCATTGACCTGCGTTCTATAGCCAGCATACGCGTCACCTCCTTGCCAATTTACTTCAGCTTATATTATAACGCATATATATCGTTATGTCAACACAAATTCACACATTTCTTTCTCAAAATCACATTTTATATGTGGGTTTGTGTTGTTTTTAGTTTCGAAACCCACAAAAACCACGCACACGATGTTGATATCCAAAATTTGCAAAAAAATGGCAGGGATATTGACTTTTTGGAAATAATATAGTATCATTATAAGTAAGATATTTTTATCTGAAATAAAGAAAGGCAAGGTTACAAAATGAAAAGATTACTCAGCATTATTCTGGCACTGACCTTTATCGTCTGCCTCATTCCCGCAGGCGCGATAAGTGCAAGTGCCGCACCTACAGAGCTTAACGTCACCTGGACTAACGGCGCTGTGGGCGGTCCCACAAACAACAGCAAGTACAAATTCATCTCCAACGCAAACTACCGCTGCTCCGATGTTATCACCATCGAAAAAGCGGGCACCAAGGTTTACTACACCGCACCTACAAAAGCAGGTCTCGGTCATACCCTTCTCGCTTTCTCCACCTGGGTGAAGCAGGGCGACGAATGGGTAATTGACAAAGCCGGCGCTAACGTTGACGGTACGTTCCTTTTCACAAACAGTATCGGTCAGACCGTTGTCGATGGCGGCGTAAGATATGAATTTATCACCGACCACGACAATCAGTCCATCCGCTTCTGCTATGCGGCAGACGGTGACGGCAGTACCCCCAAGGTATACGCAGAGCCCACCACTGAGCCCTCTACTCTCGCTCAGCTGAATGCGCGCAACTTCACCGCGACACTCAATGCTGACGGCACCATAACAGGTCTCAAGTGGTTCTGCGGCTACGCAAGCTCCGCAACCAACACCAACGGCTCGGCAAAGGAAGTTCGTCTGGCATCCAAGGACTATGCCGTCTCGGGTCTTTTCACAGTTCCCAAGGCAGGCACCAAGATCACCTTTACCACCGACACGACCAACCCCAACAATGCCTATAACGCATTTACCCGTTATAAGCTGGAGGGCGACCGCTACGTTTACGACGTAGGCTTTGACGCCACAAACGCAGTAGTCAGAAACGGCTCTACATACACTTATGTTACCACAAACGACAACGAAGTGCTTCGCCTCAGTGTTCGCCCCAACCGCAGCTACTCTGCTATCGCGGTTGACGAGCCCTACCAGATCAAGTGGGAACAGACAAGCGAGCCCGGCACCGCCGCTAACGTTGTAGATCTCAAGACCGAGTGGCCCGATCCCGAGCTCATCAGTCTTGTTACAGGCGCTCCTCTCATCGCCACCACCGAGCTCAAGGATCTGCAGTGGTACGACGGCTACGTAGGCTCTCAGTACCACGACTCCAAGAAGTATGTTGTCACCTCCCCCACAAACGTTGATTACGACTATTCCGACGTATTCACCGTTCCCAAGGCAGGCACCACGGTTTTCTTCTTCGACCAGACCTTTGAAGACTTCGACGGCAGTAAGTATGCGTCCACCAGCGTTATGACCGTTTCTCACTGGAAAAAGAGCGGCAGCGAATGGGTATTCGATCAGGACAAGGAATATCTCACAGGCTGTGATGTTTACAACATCCTGCTCACCGATGACTACCGTATGTACGCATACACCACTACCGAGGACAACGAAAACCTCCGCCTGTGCATGCGTTACGCTCCCAAGTATTCCACCGAGGAAGAGGTAATTCCTCCCGTATATCTCGTAGAGCCTACCGATTTCGCAACGATCACCGATACAAACAAGCTGACCGAGGCATCCTACACCGATATGTCGGGTGACAAGGTAAGCTACAATATTTATCTGCCCGAGGGCTACACTGCCGACAAGCAGTACACTCTTGTATTTGACAACTCCGCCGACGGCGCTATCGCAAAGGCACTGGCCGCAAAGAAGTACAACGGCATCGTTGTAAGCTATGCGGGCGAGCTTGCAAAATCCCTGCGTCTGCTTGACGAGGTAGTTGCAAAGTATCCCGTTAAGGTATCCGATCTGCTGCTCGCAGGCGACGATAAGCTTGCCGCGCATGCAGTAAAATATGAGCATATCCGTCTTGCAAACGCCATGGTACTGACCTCCGGCACATCCCCCAAGGCAACCTACACCACCATCAAGTCTCTCTCCGACTTCGCGTCCGCAGACGAGGCGGCAGCATGGCTTGTAGGCGAGACCGAGGATTACTACAATGTTCTTGAGGGTCTGAAAATGTACGCTATCGGCGACAGCTACTTCGGCGGCTCGGGCTTGGGTCAGCATCAGACATGGGTCAACCTGCTTGGCTACAAGTACAATATGAACTTCCACAACTTCGGTATCGGCGGCAACACTGTTGCGGCTGCATCCGGACAGAGCGGCAACCAGCCTCCTATGTACACACGTTACACCGAAATGCCCACAGACGGCGATATTTACTTCATCGAAGGCGGACGTAATGACCGTCATTACAGCGTTCCCTTCGGTAAAGATACCGACACCCGCGGCACTACCTTTAAGGGTGCTCTGAACGTTATCATCAAGGGCATTCGCGACAAGAATCCCGACGCGATGATCGTGCTTGTAACTCCTTGGAGCTCTCTTAAAGAAACAGGATACCTTGGAACAAACAACGATTACGCAGATGCTATGAAGGAGCTCGTTGCTTACTATAACGATCCTCACATCGTATGTCTGTACGCCGCTGACGCTGACTTCACAGGCATAGATATGTCAGACGCAAAGTGCCGTCAGAAATACTGCCTTACCGCATCCGACTATAGCCATCTGAACGCAGACGGTATGTATATGGTTGCTCCCATCTTCGATAAGTGGCTGGCTGAGACCTATGCAAGCTTCAAGGGTCTTACACTTACCAACTCGGCTGATGAGGATGCATTCCTCGCTACAGACGAGCCCGTTGCAGAGGACACCACCACCGCTGAAACTCCCGTAACCGATGCTCCCACAACAAATGCACCCGAAACCACTCCCGCAGACACAACTCCTGTAGAAGAAAAGGGCTGCGGCGGCTTCGTAGCACTTGGCATTATTGCTTGCATCATTCCCGCAGCAGTAGTTGTTATCAAGAAAAAGGACTAACACTTACAAATTTGATTACAAAAAAATAATTTTTTTCGGAGAGAAACATGAAAAAGCTCAACATTTCCCGTCTTGTATGCCTGTTGCTGGTGGCGTTGATGCTTCTTCCCATCGCAGCATGCGGCAATCCTCAAGACGATGATACCTCCAAACCCGACGAGACCACACCGGCAGCCGATGTCGGTGCTACCACCACCCCGGCCGACAGCGAAGTCGTCACCGAGGCCCCCTCAAACACCGACGAGAAAGGTTACCTCAAGGACGATCTTGATCCCACACTGAATTTCAACGACAAGCAATTCACGCTGCTCTACTGGTCTGACCGTGAGCACGAGGAGTTCTACGTTGAGACCCAGACCGGCGACCTTGTCGATGATGCCATTTACGACCGCAATATAGCCGTGGAAGACCGTCTTGGCATCAGATTCAACTACATGACTGAAAAGGGTAACGCATCCAACGTCGACGTCTTTACCAATAAGGTTAACAACAGCATCTCTGCAGGTGACCACGCATACGATCTCGTAGCCGCGCACAGCTATACCATAGGTAAATGCGCAACTCAGAATCTGCTGTTCAACCTGGCAGAGGTCGAGCACATCGATTTCGATAAGCCCTGGTGGCCCGATAAGCTTATAAGCCAGGCGACCATCAATGACAAGCTTTTCTTCGTATCGGGCGATATCTCCGCAAACGTCATTTATATGATGTACGTTACCTTCTTTAACAAGAAGATGCTGGAGAACTATAATCTGGAGGATCCCTATAAGCTGGTCGAGGACGGTAAGTGGACCATCGACAAGCAGTTTGCAATGTGCGAGAACGTATATACCGACCTGAACAGTAACGGCACAAAGGACATCGGCGACCAGTACGGTCAGTACACCTACACTCTGCACCTGGACTCTTTCCTGTGGGGAAGTGATATCGTTATTCTTGACACCACCGATGAGATCCCCGAATTCTCTGAGGACTTCCTCGGTGAGAAGACCCTGAACCTTCAGGAGAAGGTCAGAACCTTCTTCAACAACACCAACGACGGCTATCTGCTGACTGTCAACAGCACAGTTCACCAGTACTTCGGTCAGGGCATATCCCTGTTCTGGAATGACCGTTGCCGTCAAGCTATCACCTTCTCTTCTCAGGAGATCTCCTACGGTATCATCCCGATCCCGAAATATGACGAGGCTCAAGAGAACTTCGCTACCCTGCTGGGTAACCCCTTCTCCCTGTACGGTGTTCCCAAGGACAGTCTTGACACCGAAATGGCAGGCGCGGTTATCGAATGCATGGCTTCCGAGTCCTACCGCACCATTTCTCCCGCCCTTTATGAGGTTGCTCTGAAGGCAAAGTATTCCCAGGATGACATTGCATCCAAGATGTTCGACATCGCCAAGAGCTCCGTAGTATTCGACCTTGGCCGTATCCTGTCCTCTTCCTTGGGCGGCCCTGCTTCCACCTGGCAGAATGCCATCAGCGGCGGCGGTGCTTGGACCACCATGGTCAGATCTATGAGCAAGCCCTGGAAAACCAGACTTAACGCACTGTTGAAGGTATTTGAATAATACATATTCCATAAAAGAACACCGAAGGGTGCCGCGCAGCGGCACCCTTCGGTGTCTTTTATTTTCTTTTATATTTACAAAAGTTGAATTCAAGTCCGCCCTCGCTGTCGGTGGCGGCATCGCTTGTCTGCGTCTCGCCCTCCTCAACACACTCCCAGCCGGGATCTGCATCAAGGTTAGCAAAAAACGCATCTGCTGTATATGTTTTTTTGAATTTTGTGACGTATGCCGTGTCGCAATAGGGCAACAGCAACTCATAAATACTTGCACCGCCGATGACAAAAATATCATCGTCCATCGTCTTTACCATATCAAGCAGCTCGTCCTTCGAGTGCGCCACAAGCGCCCCCTCGGGCGCGTAGTCGGTGCGTCGTGACAAAATTATATTGGTTCGATTTTTCAGCGGTCTGCCGCCGGGGAAAGTGGCAAGCGTCTTTGAACCGAGGACTACCGTGTGCCCCGTGGTAAGCCTTGCAAAATTGCGCAGATCGGCACGGACGTGCGCCAGCAGCTCGCCTCGATATCCGATGCCCCAGCCCTCATCAACCGCAACTACAAGCTTCATCATATCGCCACCGGGAACTTAGCGATCTTGTCGCCGTGCTGATAGTCCGTAACCGTAAAGGATGCGGGCGTAAAGTCGTAGAAGTTAGTAATGCTCTTGTCAAGCTCAACCTTTGGCGCGGGATAAACCTCGCGGGTTATCAGCTCTTCAACGATGGGAATGTGTCTGTCGTAAATATGTGCGTCGGCAATAACGTGCACGAACTCACCCGGCTCAAGTCCCGACACCTGGGCAAACATGAGCACCAGCGCCGCATACTGCGCCACGTTCCAAGCATTTGCCGCCAGCATATCCTGGGAGCGCTGATTGAGTATCGCGCACAGCTTTCCGTCGGTTACGTTGAAGGTCATGCTGTAAGCACAGGGATACAGCGCCATCTCGTGCAGGTCTTCAAAATTATAAATATTTGTCATAATACGGCGAGAGCAGGGATTGTTTTTCAGATCGTAAAGCACTCTGTCAACCATGTCGAACTCGCCCTCGCGGTATTTATGCTTGACCGACATCTGATATCCGTAAGCCTTACCGATAGAGCCGTTTTCGTCTGCCCAGGAGTCCCAGATGTGACTGCCCAAATCCTTTATGTTGTTGGACTTTTTCTGCCAAATCCAGAGTATCTCGTCAACGCAGGACTTAAATCCGATGGGGCGCAGAGTCAAAAGCGGAAATTCCTTTGAAAGGTCGTAGCGGTTGACAACGCCAAAGCATTTTTTTGTATAAGCTATCTCACCGTCCTCCCAGTGAGGGCGTACGCGCTCGTCGCGCACCCAGGAGCCGTTATCAAGTATCTGACGGCAGGTGGAAATAAAAGCAATATCAGCAGAGCTCATTGTAATTCTCCTTTGTCTGTTCATTATATCTATGATAACATAACACAAAAAAATTGTCAATGACCTGAAATCAATTATTTTTATTGACTTTTTCGTAGTAATGTGATATATTATAATTACATAATTTTATACTTTTGGAGGCTCAAACTATGTTAAAGGTTGGAGTACAATCAGGTGGTATCTTTACCATGGCCAACTGCGAAGAGGGTCTTCGCACTATGGCAGAGCACGGCTTCAAGTGCTGTGATTTCAATATTGACGTTCTTCTCCCCGGAGATCAGATAAGAAAGGGTGAGCCCGCAGGCTTTTTCGACCAGTCCGTTGAGGAGATCTGCGAATTCTTCAAGCCCCTGCGCGACAACGCACAGAAATATGACATCGACATCACTCAGATGCACGGTCCCTTCCCCATGTGGGTCCAGGATCGCGACGAAATGAACGAATACACCATTATGGCAACCGAGAAGTGCTTTGCGGTTATGCAGTACGTAGGATGCAAGAATATCGTCGTTCACCCCTCAAACGCGCAGACTGTGCTGGGCAGCAAAGAAGCCGAGCGTGAGCTCAATCTGTCTATCTACCGCAGACTTATGCCTGCCGCAAAGAAATACGGTATTACTATCTGCCTTGAAAACCTTTTCACTACCAACAAGGGACGTATTATGGAAGGTGCCTGTGCTGACGTTGCCGAGATCGTCTGGTATCTCGACAAGCTCAACGCCGAGGCGGGAGAAAACATTTTCGGTTTCTGTCTTGACGTAGGACACGCAAATCTTAGCGGACGTAATCTTTACGAGTACATAAAGGGCATCGGTCACCGTCTGACCTGCCTGCACATTCACGACAACGACGGTATTTCCGATCTGCACATGCTTCCCTACTCCTACACCCGCAACGGCGGCCGCGACCTCAACATTGACTGGCCCGGCTTTATCAAAGGTCTGCACGACATCGGCTACCGTGGCGACCTTTGCTTCGAGACCTTCCGTTGTATGCTGTCCTCTTATCCCGAATCTGTTCATCCCCAACTGCTTGACCTTATCCGTGCCATCGGCGAGCACTTTGTTGCAGGCATCGTAGCTGAATAATTTGCGAAAGGAATAAAAACAATGAAACTTGGAGTTCTCGTACATTTTGGCGCAAATACCGATATTTTTGCCGAATTTGAAAAGCTAAAAACATATGAATTCAACTGCTGTCAGCTTTGCTGCTGGGATAACAACCAGTACACCACCGAGCGTGCCGAAGAGGTAAAGGCAGCCGCCGCCCAGTACGACATTGAAGTTACCGCACTGTGGGCAGGCTGGAGCGGCCCTAAAGAGTGGAATTTTACATACGGTCCCTCAACTCTGGGACTTGTTCCCGCGGCATACCGCGGACAGCGTCTCAAGGAGCTGCACGAGGCAAGCGTATTCGCACAGAAGCTGGGCGTTACAGACGTCATCACTCACGTTGGTTTTCTTCCCGAAAATCCCCGCGATCCCGATTTTGTAGACACCGTAGGAGCTCTGCGCAACCTTGCCAAAGCAATGGAAAAGAGAGGTCAGCATTTCCTGTTTGAAACAGGTCAGGAGACACCCGTTACCATGCTCCGCACCATTGAAGCCATCGGCACACAAAATCTCGGTATCAACTTCGACACCGCAAACCTCATACTTTACGGCAAGGCAAACTCTGCCGACGCCATCTCCATGTTCGGTCATTATGTCCGCAACACGCATATAAAGGACGGATTTTATCCCACCGCCGGCAACTCACTGGGCAAGCAGGTCCAGATAGGTCAGGGCGTTGCCGACCTGCCGCTTATTATGAAGCGTCTGCTTGAAGTCGAATATGACGGTCCCTGGATCATCGAGCGTGAGATTTCCGGTCCGCAACAGATCGCGGATATAATCGAAGCTCGCGACATCATCCGCGACATTTACGCTTCCCTTACTGCCGACAAATAATTAAAAAAGATACCCTCCAAGCACTTGGGGGGTATCGTTGTAATGGTTCAGTTCAAGACAGCCTGCTTAAAGCAAGACAGCGCCGCCTCGATCTCGTCAAGCTCGGGATGCCACTTTTTCTCCCACTCCAGTGAAAAATAACCCGAATATCCGTCGGATATCAACGTATCAACTATTGCTTTGATCGGTATGTTACCCTGCCCCGGCAGAACAAGCTTGTTGTCGCTGTCGCGAAGGTCTTTGATGTGTATGTGACGAATATGCGGCTTCATTACGTCGTAAAACTCCCGCCATCCCTCTCGGTATACTCGGTGAGTGTGGGCAATATCCCAGATAAGTCCGAAATTGTCGTATGCACGCAATTTTTCGACTATGGGCAGCAGCGTCCCGACAGTGATAAAATCGCCGTGTACCTCAAGCAAAACGCTCACGCCCGTACCGCGCGCATATTCACAAAGCCGCACAATTCCGCCCGCCACACGCTCGGTACACTCAGTGCTATCTCCCACTATATTGTTGCCAAAAACACGTATATACGGGATATTCAGACGGGTGGCAATGTCAATGCTCTCACGCCCCTCTTTTATCGCCTTAGCGAGTTTTTCGGCGTCGTGGAACTTGCAGGACGTGCCCAGCACAACAGGCTTTACTCCCGCATCGGTAAACATTTTCAAGGTTTCATCCGTTTTTTCAGTACTCAATTCGGGGATATCGGAATTGCTCATGCGCGAACCTATGCCGCGTATCTCAAGTCCGCTCACACCGTATTTTACAGCAAGATCAAGTATATCCGCAAGACTCCTATCGGTACAGCCCAGCGTAGAAAAGCAAATATTCATACTCCACCTCCATACAGTAAAATCATATCATTTTTCCGCTTTTATGTCAACAATAAACTAAAAAGAGGTCTTATAAAAATGAAAAAAGCCGTATTTATATGCGATAAACCCAATAAATTCAACTCTGTTTTCAGCGAAGAACTGAAAACGCGCCTGGCAGGTTTCTGCCGGCTTGACGCTACGGTATACTCCCGCGACGACGTGCTTGCAAATCCCAAAAAATTCGGCGACACACAGATAATTTTCTCCACATGGGGCATGCCTGCCTTCTCTGAGGACGAAATACGCCGAGTATTCCCCCGCCTCGAATGTGTGTTTTACGCCGCGGGAACGGTACAGGCGTTTGCCCGTCCGTTTCTTGCCTGTGGCGTTCATATATTCAGCGCCTGGGCGGCAAACGCAGTGCCCGTGGCTGAATACACCGTGTCTCAAATACTGCTGGCAAACAAGGGATTTTTCACCCATTCTTATTTGATGAACCAACAAAAGGTCAAGGAATCCCGCGCGCTCAATTCTATCTACCCCGGCAACTACGACATCAAGGTGGGACTTATCGGTTGCGGAATGATCGGCTCAATGGTCGCCGAAATGCTCAAAGCCTTCAAACTTGAAGTGCTGGTCTTTGATCCGTTCCTGTCTGCCGAAAAAGCGGAAGCGCTGGGAGTACGCGTCACAAACCTTGATGAAATATTCTCCACCTGTCAGACCGTGTCCAACCACCTTGCCAACAACGCGCAGACAAAGTCAATGCTGAATTACAGCCACTTTTCTAAAATGCCGCCCTATGCTACATTTCTCAACACGGGCAGAGGCGCACAGGTTGTTGAGGACGATCTGGTACGCGCCCTGACAGAACGCCCCGACCTTACCGCGGTGCTTGACGTAACCTACCCCGAGCCCGCCCCTCTCGATCACGCTTTCTATTCCCTGCCCAACTGCTTCCTGACACCCCACATTGCAGGAAGCCTCGGCAATGAGGTGCACAGAATGGCAGAATATATGTACGAGGAATTTATCCGCCACATCGGCGGCGAGGACTGCCGCTATGAAGTAACCGAAAAAATGCTGGAAACAATGGCGTGAAAATTATGAAAAAAAGATATATTGAACTTATGGCACGTGCCCTGTCGGCATACACCGACGAGCATATAAATAACTATTTCACAAAAGTAAAGACCGAAGGACTTACCGAGCACGGCTTTCCGCGGCTCACCGCAAACCTCGGAATTCTCATTTCTCACGGCATACGCACCGACCTTTTGCCGTTGTTCTGCGAAATGATGGACTTTTGCTGTAAGCATATACCACGTGTCAAGGCGGCAAACGACTTCTCGGTAAGAGAGATAGTGCTGTGCTTGATGGAGGTCGAGCGCGCAGAGATCGTAGATAAATCGAAAATTGACGGCTGGAAAGCGGCTCTGGGCACTATAGTTGCCACGTCCTGCTACGACCGCTTCGCTATACTGCCTACCGACAATGTTCACAATTGGGCGTGCTTTACAGCGCTGAGCGAGTTTATGCGTCTTTACATAGGACTTGGCGCCGATCCCGATTTTATCGACACACAAATAGCCTCGCAACTGTTGCCCCTGGACGAAAACGGAATGTACCGCGATCCCCACGAGCCTATGGTATACGACCTTGTTCCCCGCGGACTTTTCGCGCTCCTATTGCATTTCGGCTACAACGGCCGCTACCGTGACAAAGTTGATAACTGCCTGCGTACAGCAGGACTTCACACGTTGAAAAT
The DNA here is from genome assembly GCA_045586785.1 of Eubacteriales bacterium. Classification (GTDB taxonomy): domain Bacteria; phylum Bacillota; class Clostridia; order Oscillospirales; family CAG-272; genus UMGS1002. The sequence goes on from JAZNBA010000107.1 coordinate 27,923, forward strand.
GCAGTCCGTCACGGGCGAGATACCCTACGGCGGCAGAAGCAATCATTGCGTTTTCAACGAAGCGCTGATTGCAATTGTCCTTGAATACGAGGCCGCGCGCTACGCACGAGAGGGCAACACTGCCCTTGCGGCACAGTTCAAGGCAGGCGTAAAGCTTGCACTTGATGCCACGGAACGCTATCTTTCGCTGTCTCCCATACACCACGTCAAAAACCGTTTTCCGCTTGAAAGCCGCTACGGCTGTGAAAAATACGCGTATTTCGACAAATATATGATCACCACCGCCTCATACCTTTACTCGGCATATCTTTTGTGTGACGACAGTATCGAGGCGTCTGACGGTGTAGACAACGCCGCATGGCAGACCTCCGAGCACTTCCACAAGGTATTTATGCGTCACGGCAATTACTCGCTTGAGTTTGACACAAATGCCGACACGCACTACGATATAAGCGGGCTCGGCCGCGTGCACCGCCGCGGTGCTCCCTCGCCCATTTGTATGTCACTGCCCTGCACCTCAAAGCCCAAATACACCATAGATATTGAGCGCTCGAACAAGCTGTCGCTCTGTCCCTGCATCAAGCAGGACGGCGAATGGCAGCTGGGCACAAGCGTAAAAACCAAATATGAGTTGAACCGGCTTGACTGCAGCGACACCTGCGCCGAGGCACAGCTTTTATGCACCTTCGAGGGCGGCGGCAAGGTCGCGCACAGCTATTGCGTAAACAACAACGGCATATGTATAACCGCACGCGGAGAGGGTGAGATAGGATATATTCTGCCCGCGTTCGTGTTCGACGGACAGACAAGCACCGTCATTACCGCCACAGAAAATACTCTCGAGATCTCATACCTTGGTTGGCTGTGCCGTTATACCACCGACGCGCGCATCAGCGAGCTTGACCGCCCCGCACGCAACCGAAGCGGTCACTACCGCACATTTATTGCCACGGGCAAAAACCAAATTAAAATCAAAATTGAGATAATAAAAGCTTAATTCTTTTTAACTTTTTTGTCCTCAAGGGTTGAAAAAAATGCCAAAAAGGAGTATTATATATATAATTATGTTAATATAACTTTTAAGAGGCCAAAAATGTTCAAAACAGAATTACACGTACACTCAGCAAGCGTCAGCGATTGCGGCACAGTGCAGGAGGCAGTCATTGTAGAACGCTATATTGAGGCAGGCTACACCTCCCTCGTGCTGACAAATCACCTCAGTCGCTTTACTTACAAAAACAAAAGATTTGACCATTCGTCTCACAGCTGGGATGAAAAGATAGACTATTATATGAACGGCTATCACCTTATGAAGGAGGCAGCCGCAGGTCGCATCAACATACTGTTGGGCGTTGAGCTTCGCAGTAACCGCGACGAAAACGACTACCTGATACACGGTGTCAGCGAGGCGTTTCTGCGCTCGTATCCCGAAATTATGGACGACAAGCTGACAGACGTTATCGACGCCGTACACAAAGAGGGAGGTCTGTTTTTCCAGGCGCACCCCTTCCGCAACTCCATGCGCGTCACCAAGCCCGAGCTGCTTGACGGTATCGAGGTATATAACGGTCACCGCGGTCAGCAGTCCAGAAATGACATCGCTTATATGTGGGCTGAGAAATTTGGTCTGCGCATGATTTCAGGTACCGACTACCACCACGATGACCACGTGATCGGCGCGGGCATTGAGACCGAAATGCCCATCACCACCGAGGCACAGCTGGTTGAAGTCCTCAAAAACGGAAACTATACACTTATACGCTCGGGAGCTGTTCCCTATTGAGTCCGAAAGGAGATAAATTATGAAACTGGAATTTCTCGGCACAGGAGCCGCCGACTGGGACATCAAAAAACGTACCGATGCCGACACAGAATGGCGCCGCTTTTCAAGCACGCTGGTTGACGACACCCTGCTTATCGATCCGGGTCCCCACATTTTTGACTACGCGGAAAAGACCAACCAGCCGCACCTGTTTGACAACGTCACCGACATCATAATCACGCACTCGCATCAGGATCATTTCAACTGCCAGAACACGCTGAAGCTGTGCGCGGGCGGTCGAAACTGCCGTGTCTGGGGTGATATAGCCAACCTTCGCAAGCTTAACAGAACGCTTGGCGAAAATATGACGGTTGACTTCCGCACCGTAACACCGGGCAAAAAGTTTTACGCGGGAGAATATTCTATAATCCCCACCCCCTCCAACCACGAAACTACCGACAAGAAAGAGACCACGCTCAACTATATCATAAGCAAAAACGGTCAGACAATGTTCTACGGCCTTGACACAGGATGGCTGCCCACCGAAAGCTGGCGTTACGTCAAAAAGAGAAAATTCGACTGCATGGTACTTGAGCTGACTATGGGCGAAATAGCCCCCGGTGATTTCCGAATTTTCAGTCACACATCCATTCCTATGCTTGAGATAATGTTGCAGACCTTCAGAGCCCAGGGCTGTCTTTTTGACGAGAGCAAGGTTATCGTATCTCACTTAGCTCGCTATCTTCACACCGACCACGCATCCACCGTCAAGCGGCTCGCCCCGCAGGGTATTGACGTAGCCTACGATGGATTGATTTACGAATTTTAATTATTACATAAAGGAGTTCAAAAATGGCTAACAAGATCAGAGTTACTATCTGGAACGAGTTCCGTCACGAAAAGACCAACGCTCGCGCTATGGAGCTTTACCCAAACGGTATCCATGCCACCATTGGCGAATTTTTATCCAAGGAGGACGACATTGAGGTCACCCTTGCCGCCCTGGACGACCCCGATCAGGGTCTGCCTGATGAAGTCCTGAACAATACAGACGTGCTTATCTGGTGGGGACATATGGCTCACGGTGAAGTAAACGACGCGCTTGTAACCCGAATTCAACGCCGCGTTTTGCTTGGCAGAATGAGCTTTATCGCGCTTCACTCCGCGCATCACTCCAAGCCCTTCCGCGCGATCCTCGGCACCACAGGCAATCTGACCTGGGGACGCAATCAGCGTGAGATCATGTGGAACCTGCTTCCCACTCACCCCATTGCAGAGGGCATTCCCTCCAGCTTTTTCGTAGAGGAAGAAGAGCTTTATGCAGAGCCCTTCTTTATCCCCCAACCCACCGAGCTTATTTTCGGCGCGTGGTATGAGGACGGCTACATCTTCCGCGCAGGCGCAACCTTCCTGCGTGACGCAGGCAAGGTGTTCTACTTCCAGCCCGGTCACGAGACCTGCCCCTCCTTCCATAATCCTTACGTTCAGCGCGTAATTACCAACGCCGTTCACTGGGCAAAACCTATCAATCCCGGTTCAGACATACACGATCATTGCCCTCACGTTGTATTTAACTACGACGATCTTGCCGCACAGGGCAAGCTCAAGAAAAATATGTGCTACCCCGTTGAGACACAGCTTGGAATTGAAATAAAGAAATAAACAAAATTAATCCGCCGTGATGTGATCGTCACGGCGGGTTCTTTTATCTCTTATTCAATTCTTTGACTAAAAAACACGTGCTTATGGTCGATATTACAGCCGGAGGATACTATCTCACCGTCTTGTATCTGTATTTTTGGAGGATTAATGTCTACTATCAGCTCAGCCTGTAAGCACAAATATCCTTGCGCGTCATTCCCCAAATACATACCGCCTTTGCTATCCGAGTATCCTTCCAGTTGTTCCAAAATTACACGCTCGGCATTCTCTATCATCTGCGGTGTCACCGCTTCAAGGGCGGCAAGCTGATCCTCACTGACACGCAATCGATCCCCCGATATCGGAAGTGTCAAATAGTATTTGCCATCTTCGGCATCTACAACACCCCCGCTCGACGACTGCAAGGCATCAGGTATAGTCACATCAACGCTGTTTATCGAAACAACAACATCCTCTGCCGGCATAATGAACGTAAAATAACTATATGACATATCCGAACGCTCATCATCCATATGCACCTGTTCGCGATTGGCAAATACTCTATAGTAATTCTCGGTGGCAGTCACCAATTTGATCTCTACAATTTCGCCAACTCGGTATTCGGACTTCGGCGTAAAATCGTCTGCAAAGCCCTCCGTGCTTTTAAAATCGACTTTATAATATTCATCGTTTTTGGCAGAAATATCGCCGCGATCATTACCAAATGTGATTTTTTCATAATCATCATCCCCGCATCCGCAAAGCAGAACAAGGCAAGTTATCGCCGTCAATATAACAAATAAAGCTTTTTTCATAACACACCTCCGTTATATTTCTGCTTTTACAGACGCACAAATCACAAAAAAGTTCCGTAATTTCAAAAATTATTTTTTCTTTTTGCAAACCACAGCGCCGCAAAGCGAGATCGCAACAATTACGCCGACAGACACTGTAGCGCCGCATCCACGGCTGTCATCAGCAGCGTCCGTATCGGGCTCGGTGCCATCCTCAATGGGCTCCGCGGTGGTTTCAGACGGAGTCTCGGTTGTTGTAATAAGCTCTGTTATTTCAGAAGTTTCGGTAACTGGAGTAGTTATCTGCGGTGCTACCTGGTCAAGATATTTTGCGATTACTTTGAATATTTGTTCATGGCCTGCCGCGTTAGGAAGAATATCAAAGCTTGCCATATTTGTATAGGCAGGCGCTTGTCCCAGAAAAGCCATGTGAACGTCAACCCACGCGCATCCGTTTTCCTCTGTCTTCATACGGATAACATCGTTGAGCATAAGTATCGCGGCATCTGCACGTATTGCTATCTGATCCATTCCCTCAATACCGCTGAAGGGATCGTACTGAGTAAGAAAAATAACTTCAGCATCGGCGTTGTTGGATCTAATAGACTTTGCAATAGAATCAAGGTTGGCAGAGAATTGCGTAAGAACGCCGGCAACCTTTTCTTCTGTCATCAGTGCCATAAACGCCTTCATCTGCTCCGCGTTTTTCATAATATCAAGCAGCTGTGCCAGACTCTGAAACTTGCCGTCAAGTACAGCGTTGGCACCGTCGCTCAAAAATCCCACCAGATCGTTGCAACCAATGGAAATAATTATAACATCCGCCGCCTTAATGTCTTCGGTCATACTCGGAAGACTTTTAACAAGATCTGCCGAGGTAGCGCCCGACACTGCGACATTTTTGCAATTCTCGGACTTAATATCAAAATAGTCACACAAAAGATTGCCGTAAAACAGCGGGCTCTTGCTCTCGCCATCAAGGCCGGAACCGTAAGTAATAGAGTCGCCAAGAAGCAATACTTTTTCATATGGATCCTGCGCTGAAACTCCGATTACGGCAATAGATGCCAACATAACGATCATCAGCACCGCACAAATAATTCTCTTCACTTTTATAATTTCCTTTCAAAATGTTAATATAAATATTATATACTATTTGAAGCAAATTTACAATAGATAATTCGATAATAATCCCATACAAAAAGAGGCCGAGTCAATGAAGTGAACCCAAAAGTTTAGACAAAAATAAAATATTAAATTGCTTGTGAATGAGCTCGGTATTGAACTGGGCTCATTCCTTTTAGTTTGAGAGAGATTCTCTCGTTATTGTAGTAATGTATATATTCTTCCAGCTTT
>JAZNBA010000108.1:0-2276 GCA_045586785.1 Eubacteriales bacterium
AACGCGAAGTTCTAAGTGCGCCCCGTCAGTCATTGCATTCTTATTATAACAAAAATAAGCACAACACTCAATCCATCAATGATGAACTGTGTTGTGCTTATATTGTACCAAAGTGCGCAGTCGGAGCTGCGCACGAAAAACGCATCTCCTAATTGCTGCGACACAATTTCACACTCACAATTGTACAACCGCAAGTATGCAAAACAGAGCATGCATTTTTACCGAAGTTAAAAAGGCACACTTGTGGTTGTTAAAACATATGAAATTGTGTCGCAATTTTATTTTATCACAAAAAATATTGTTTGTCAACAATAAAATATGGCCCATCATAATATTTGCTTGATATTTGGAAAATTTATAATCATGGAATGAAATGTATATTTTTGGTAACTCTGTAGGGCGAGATCCCTCGGAAACGAACGATTAAAGCACAAAAATGTGCCGACTCACGTCGGCACATTTTTATCAGTCAATGCTCATATCCAGCTTGAATCTCTGGATCTTTCGCAGTGTGTTTTTGGGGAACTCCTTTTTTCTGACCTTGAGCACGCCTATCTTTTTATAAGGTACGGCGGTGCGGTTATAATCGTCAACGAACTTTTTGAGGTACGCCTTGATATCCTCAATGCCGTTTTTTTCACAGAATTCATAGTCGGGATAAACCTCCGCAACAATGGCATTATGCTGCATTCCGCGGCGGCTCTGACCCTCGTAAACGATAATATCAAGCACGCCCGGTACGGCAACAAGAACATTTTCGATCTCCTCGGGGTACACGTTTTTGCCGTTTGACAAAATTATAAGATTCTTTTTGCGCCCCGTAATATAAAGTATGCCGTTCTTGTCCAACTTGCCGTAGTCGCCCGTCTTGAAGTAACCCTGCTCAAACGCCTCGACAGTGGCTCTTTCGTCCTTATAGTAGCCCATCATTACGTTGGGGCCCTTGACCCAGATCTCGCCCTCGCCGTCCTCGTTGGGGTGGGCGATCTTGACGGTATCCATGTCGATAACATTGCCCACGCTGCCGCGCACGATGTTAAGGCTTCTGTTAGCCGCCACCAGCGGAGCGCACTCGGTAATACCGTAGCCGTTAAGCGTACTGATACCGATACCGTCGAAAAAGTCTATGATATCGGGATTGATAGGAGCGCCGCCTGTAATGACCGTCTTTATCTCGCCGCCAAATGCCGCGCGTATTGCGCCGAAGAACTGCGCACGTTGGTCAATACCCACCTTGCGAAGCGCGTTGGACAGCTTAATGGTGCGCTCGACCAGCGCCTCCTTGCCCTGCTCCTTGATGTTTGCACGTATTTTGCGGTAAAATGTCTCAAGATACAGCGGGACAAGTATAAGATGACCCGGCTTTTGCTCCTTGAGCTCCTTTTGTACGTAACGGATGCCTGCCGAGATGTACACCTCACAGCCTATCATAACATGACCCAGCAGCATAACTGTGGATCCGTAGGTATGATGCCAAGGCAGCACGCTTACCGTCTTATCCGCGAAATCTATATAGGGAATAAGATCGGAAACATTGGAAAGAATTGCGTTTTGCGACAGCATAACGCCCTTGCCCTTGCCTGTTGTTCCCGAAGTAAACACAAGAAGTGACAGCTTCATGGGATCGATAAGAGCCTCGAAATACGGCGCGTTGTCTGCCTCAAATTTGGCTCTGCCGCTCTCGGTCAGCGAAAACAGCGAATTTTCGCCGTCAACGACGGTGCCGCCCAGTATTACAGCCTCGCCCCGAAGCTCGCACGCCGCCGCTATAGCCTCTGCCTTGTCGGAAAGCTCAGACTCACAGAACAAAAAGTCAATATCCGCCGTCTTTGCCGTTGCCACAAGATCCTCGGTCTGCCAGTCTCGGTCCAGCGGCACGAGCACCGCGCCTATAGACAGCACAGCGTAATATGTCAGCGCCCACTCATAAGAGGGCTTGGAGATCAGCACACAGTGCTTTCCCGCGCATCCGCGAGCGATCAGCTCGGAGGCAAGGGCGCGGACGCTGTCGCGGAAAGCCGCGAAGCTTATGCTGATATTCTCGCCGCGCAGGGGATTGTCACGGTATGAATAAGCGATCTTGTCGCCGTAATGCTCACCCGCCCACTCGACCAGCTCGCGGACGTTGGTGAATTCTTTTTTTTCGTGTAATATATGGTTTTTCATTATGGTTTTCCTTTTTTGTTTTGGATGCGTCACGTAAACCGGTTGGTTTTAAAGTTTTTGCGGCGCTTTTTTCAAAAAGCGCCCGCCGATCCAACGCGGCGCAGCGTTGG
>JAZNBA010000109.1:0-9600 GCA_045586785.1 Eubacteriales bacterium
AGCCGTGAAATTTGCGCTATCGGTGGTCCTTGCACTTCTTACGAATTAGTATATCACGATCAAACTGAAGTTGCATTTTGTGGTGAAAACGCTAAAACGTTAAAAATGATGAAAGAAGCGCTTGCTACCGACTATTACCACGTTTCCCTTACTAAAGATATTATTGGCCTTGAAAGCGCAGTTGCCCTTAAAAACGGCTATGCTTTAGCAATTGCGTTAACGATTGGGTTAGACGAAAGAAAGAACGGTTTAGATAGTGGTCTTCACTTTAACTCTCAAGCCGGCGCTTTCTATCAAGCAGTACGCGAAATGAAACTTTTACTTAAAATGCAAGGCGCAACCGACGATTGCGAAAGCATTGGTTTCGGCGACCTTTACGTTACCGTTTACGGTGGCAGAACCAGACTTGTTGGTATTCTGTTGGGCCGCGGCCTTAACATTGACGAGGCAAAAGCAGAGCTCAACGGAGTAACTCTTGAGTCTCTTGTCGTTGCAGTACGCGTTGCACGCGCTGTTCGCGTTGCCGCAAAGCAGGGCAAGCTTGCTCTTGAGAACTTCCCGCTTCTCATGCACGTTGACTCCATTCTCACCGATAAGGCTCCCGTTGACATTCCTTGGGAAGCATTCACAAGCGAAACTATTATCTAATTTTTGCGTTATACTTTTGAGGTATCACTATGAAAAAAGCTATTCTTATGCCCGATTCCTTTAAGGGAACCATGAGCTCATCCGAAATTTGCGCGATCATGCGTCAACGCATACTTGAATATTTTCCTGACTGCGCGGTCAGCAGTATTCCCGTTGCCGATGGCGGCGAGGGACCCGCCCATTGCTTTCTTGAAGCAATGGGCGGTGAGCGCGTCAGCGTCCGCGTAAAAGGTCCGTTTATGGAGGACATAGACAGCTTTTACGGCATAGTTCAGACATCCTGCAAAACCGCTGTTATCGAAATGGCGGCGGCGGCAAGCCTTCCCATGGTGTCCGGGCGCGAGAATCCTCGCGTCACTACCACCTACGGCGTAGGTCAACTTATCCGTCACGCAATTGAAAACGGCTGCAAAAAGCTTATCGTGGGTCTTGGCGGAAGCTGCACCAACGATATGGGCGCAGGCGCTGCGGCAGGCGCGGGCGCAAAATTCTTTGACAAAAGTGGCAAAGAATTTGTTCCTACCGGCGCAACGCTGGAGCAGATCGCCAATATTGACTTGTCCGAACTGAATATCTTGCTTCAAGGTATTGAGGTGGTCGCAATGTGCGATATTGACAATCCGCTTTACGGTCCTACCGGCGCGGCATATGTTTTCGCGCCTCAAAAGGGCGCGGATGCGGATACTGTCAAGCTGCTTGACGCAAATCTTGTGGCGGCGGCCGACACCGTCAAGGCGCGCCTTGGCATCGACGTTGCTGACATACCCGGTGCCGGTGCCGCAGGCGGCATGGGCGCGGGAATGGTTGCGTTCTTCGGCGCACGCCTTATGCCCGGCATTGAAACCGTGCTTGACACCGTGGATTTTGATCACATCGCGGCAGACGCCGACTTTATCTTCACGGGCGAGGGCAAGATCGACAGTCAGAGCCTGAGAGGCAAGGTCGTCATCGGCATCGCGGGACGCGCTAAAAAGCTGAACACACCCGTTATTGCCGTAGTCGGCGACATCGGCGACAACATGGAGCCCGCATATGAAATGGGGGTCAGCGCCATATTCAGCACAAACCGCGTAGCAGTTGACTTCTCAAAGGCAAAGCTCCGCGCCAAAAGCGATATGAGCCTGACAATGGATACCGTGCTTCGTACATTGAAGCTGGGTGCCAATATGAAATAAAGCAAACAAACACCACGGATCTTGTTCCGTGGTGTTTTGCATTTTATTCCTTTGGCATATTGCGAAGAACGGATATCTGATCACGTTTGCCGTAAACAACGGCAGTGATCCATACTGTAGATGTGTCATCGTTCACCCAATAATATACGATGAAATTTTCAAATGTCATTTTACGTATGCCGTCTGTTCTCCAAGGCTCGTCATCTACCGGAGGATAACGAAACGGCATATTGCCGAGAGATGATATTTCCTTTTTGATACGGTCAGACCAACGTCTTGCAATCTCGGGTTCAAGAAGAACCTTGGAGATATATCCAATGGTGTCTTTCAATTGACCGAGCGCGGTGTTTGTCAGTTTTACTTTATATGTCATAATTAAATACTTTTGTTTATCTGCTCAAAAGCGTCGTCAATATCCATGCCTTGTTCTGCTTTTGCTTCGGCAAGGCCCCTCGCCATCATTGCATTAAACTGTGCATCGGTCATCGTATCTCGCGTTTGCATTGAAGGGAGGGTGAAAGAATACGGAATACTGTTTGTCATAATGATCTGACGATAAAGCGAATCTATCAGTACAGACACAGGAATACCCAGCTGCTCCAAGACTTGCTCTGCTTGCCGCTTGATTTCGGGATGAACACGCGCGGTTACGTTTGCGGTTTTCGTTGCCATAGTATGCACCACCTTTCTGCTATTATTATACCTTATTGTGTTGCAAATTGCAATACAAAATACGAAATTCGCTTGTGAAATTTTTGGGAATCGGGAAAGCCCCGCGCGAGGCAATGTCATTTAGTTAAGCCTCCCCCTTTGGGGGAGGTGGCACGCGGCAGGGGTTCCCCGAAGCGAATAAAATGAGCTTTGGGGGTTCGCTGCGGAGCGTGACGGAGAGGGCTTTTTAAGAATATTATCACCCTCTCACCCGCCCACAGCGGGAGCTCTCCCAAAGGGAGAGCCTTAGCATTTTCTTAACTTAATGGCATTGCGCGCGAGGCGGGGCATATGTCAGAAAATATAGTCGGTTACACAGTCGTACCAATGTACATAGGTTTCTCCGTTGACTGTAAGTCTTTCGTTATCGGGAAGCAGCACTGTCCACGGCTTTGCGTAACGCTTGCTTGCCCAATTGTTTTTGTTGAATCTGCGCCAAAGAATTGTGCGTCCGTTTTTGTCAAGATAGTATTCGCACAACATACCGCCCTGATTTCCATTTTCGTAGTCTATCAGACGCACAGTATCATACACGGTGTTGCCCAGAGTAATGCGAAATCTGCCTGTGCTTAATGCCGACTCGGATAAGGCTTCCAGAGAAATATTCATATCATTTGCTTTTCGTCTGTAATAATCATTACATTTGTGGCTTGCAATGCCAATCAGCCACGCCTTGAAAGACAACGGATTTTTCAAGGCTTCAAATTTCACAGTGGCAGAAAGACACACGTCTTGTATTATGTCCTCCGCATCGTGCTTGTTGCTGATTTTGAAATTCACGTAACGCCGGAGAGGCACAAGATTTTCCTGCAATAGCTTTTCAAATTCACTCACATTATCACCTCCTTATGGATGGTCTTGAAATCGATTTCACTTATATAGTCGAAACAAAACACCAAAAGGTTCAATTGATAAAAAATTATATCATATTTTTTTGAAAAAAGCAATTTTTCTGATTCTCGGCGCAAGTAGATATCGTAGATGATGCACGGCTTTTATTTACTTGACAACTCTCTTCATTTAGTATATAATAAACTCATCAAAATACAACGGGGTGACAAACATGAAAACATCCACATTTTTATTCAAGACGCTGTGTATGGCGCTGACGGCGGTTCTTTTACTGCCTGCCATGTCCTGCGCAAAAACTCCCGACAGCGGAGCTGACACTACGCCAGAGAACACAACGACTCAAGCTCCCGAAACTACTGTTGCCGATACCACGCAGGAGCCTGACGCTGTCTTTGCCGACGACGCAGCGTGCAAAGCCGCCACCGAGTCCGTCCGGCCTATCGAGTTGATGCTGGGAATGTGGGTAACGCCTCGCCCCCACCTTATGACAACGCAAGAGGACGCCGATGCCCGTTTTGCCGAAATAAAGGAGTCGGGCATCAATATGGTGTATTCCTTCGGCGAGTCCAACGACGCCGCGCTGCTTGACAGAATGCTTAAAGCCGCCGACAAAAACGGTGTGAGCGTTATGATAGAGCTGTGGCGCGTAGTTGACGCATCCACCATTGAAGCCAACCTGGCGTTGGTGGAGCAGACTAAAAATTATCCCGCCGTACTCGGCTACAATATGTACGATGAGCCAAACGCCTCCATATATCCGCTGTTAGGGCAGCAATATGCCAAAATACGCGAGATCGTTGATGAGGATAAGCTTGTAATGTGCAACCTTTTCCCCAACTACGCCAAGGATTCACAGCTTGGTATCTCGTCGGGCAAGAACGGCATGACGGCTTATCAGGTCTACCTGGATCGCTTTATGAGCGAGGTCAAATCGGATATTTTGTCCTTCGACCACTACCCCTTCAAGGCATCGGACACGCAGGACCAGAACAAGGTCAAGGAAATGCTTAAAAACTTCAGCGACATCGCGCTGTGCGCCGAAAAATATAATGTACCCTCCTGGGGCTTTGTGCAGAACAGCAGTTGGTCGGGTACGCGCATACCAAATGACGACGAGCTGCGCTGGCTGTCCCATTTCCACCTGATCTTCGGACTTGACAGCTATTCATATTTTCTGTACTCACAGCCCTACAACGTTGAGAGCAGCGAGGGCTTTTTTGAGGGTATGCTGACTTATGACGGCGAGCGCACCGAAATATATGACCGTGTCAAAGCCAACAACAAGGCTCTTGAAGGCATGAAGGGGCGCTATCTTGCCTACGATTTCAAGGGCTTTAACGTATCAAAAATGAGCTCGGGATACAAGTCAAGCATTGCAGAGCAGCTGCGCCTTGAGGATTTCGGTCCGCTTACCGGCGTTGACGGCACGCACAACGTGCTGGTGGGTTGCTTCGAGAACGAGGATTGCGTGGCTTATTACGTTATGAATTTCAATTATCATTTTGAAAACACAGCTATACTTGACTTCGGCGACGGCACGGATTTTACTGTCTGGGGCTCGGGCGGAGTTGAGAGCATGGGCAACGCCAAAAAGCTGGAAATAGATCTGCTGCCGGGTGAGGGTAAGTTTATTGAGATGAAAAAGTATAATTAAAAAAACGGGTGCTGGGTCAATGACTCAGCACCAATATTTATACCTTTATATCAAATCTATTGTGACAGCAAGGACAGTTCACTGTGTGCTTGCCCTTCCTCTTGGGCAGTCTCAGCACGTTCTTACAGCTTGGGCACTTGCGGTAAACATGAGTTTTGCGGTCGCGCCATTTATTTCGCATCAGCTTGAAGGGACGAGTCAACGCTTTTTCGAATTTTGCGTACTTAGCGTCCTCCGCGCGGCGGCGATATACGTTTCTTGACAGCACGCGGAATATTGCATACGCCATCACGGCCGTCTCTATCGCCATAATTATCCACGAGTTGACAAATATATTGACCACAGCCAACACGATGCACAGCACCATTGCGGCGCGGCATATACGGTCGTAACCGTTTCGTCCGTACATAAATCGCATCAGCTTTTGCGTGAACGGCTCTCTTGCTTTTCTTGTTTGCTTGTTTTTCATTGTATTCCCTCTTGCGTTATTTGTATACAATAAGTATATACTAAAATTTGTGATATTTCAAGTGCTATATGTTGAGTTTTGCGTGACAACAGTGTGAAAACAAGCGGGATATCCGTCAAATTACGGATACCCCGCTTGCTTTATTTATATTTTTTCTTTTTCAGCAAAACCGCCGCAGAAAGTATACAAGTAATCATTCCTACTGACATTAAGCCGCCGCAACCACCCTCGGTCTTGGGGGCTTCTGTAGTATCGGGGGAAGTGGTAGTTTCATCGGCTACGGTCGTCTGCTCTGTGGCAGGTACAGTAACCCGGTATATCACGCCGTCCACGCTCACATTCGCCGCTCCCGCGCCAATGGCATATATACAGCCGTCCTTTATCTCAATCACGCTGCCGGCTTGATCATTTGCGGGCTCTATGCTCTCTCCGATAATTTCAAGGCTATCACCCTGCTTCAGCGATATTTGACCTACGGCATCGTGTATCTGCTCAACGTCAAGATCCAGGCGGCGCAAAATACCGTCTACCGACAGATAGTAAAGCTTGCCGTCACCGCCCTCGTTAAAGGCTATCATTTCGGGTTCAACCGTAATACGAAGCTCCTCAAAGTCAATTTTATTGCAAACGCTCTTGGTTTTAAGGTCAATTATTCTCAGATCCGCAAACTTATACGAGCTTCCGTCAGCACCCAGACCGTTTGTTGAGTATATTTTACCGTTGGCGTACGCGCAACCCTGAATGACACCAAAATAACCAACGTCGAACATATCCAGAATAGTATCGCTGCTCAGCGTTACCACGTTACAGCCATAGGTCTTATCGTACTGACCGTCTGCTACAGCAGGCAATTTGAACTTAAAGAAGCGTGTGGTTTTGTCCTTGTCGCGCAAAACAAAGGCATACAGCATATTTTCATCCGTATCCACAACAAAATTGCCGTAAGGAAGTCGGTCACCCTTGGAGCCCTCGGACTTCCAAAGCTTTGTATCCTCAACAAAACCTATCTTTATCACCTGCACAAGAATAGACGAATATGTGCTTCCCTGCTTGACTATACGGTAAACACAGCACACGCCTTCTTTTCGATCAGATTCGGACTTATAATTATTGTAAATATTGACATACAAAAGGGGGAATTTGTCACTCTCGGAGTAAAATTCGGTTCCAAAACAAACGGAATTTGCGTGAGGCTTCAAAAGATTCAGCTTATCCAGCTTAAAAGACCCCACCTGCTCACGGCTGTCAATATTATATACCGTGCAGGTTCCCGAAGCGTTAAATAAAAACAAAGAATCCTTATATATTGCTCCGTCCTGACTTTTTTTCGCCACCATTGCGGAGCTGAATGTCATTTTGTTGTCCCCATTTATGTCGCTGTATATTGTGACATCCGCGTTCTCGGTCATTTGCGCGAGCGTAATGATGTCACCCTTCGATGGCTTGACGCAAATCAACAACAGCTCTGCGTTCTTAAATTTTTCAAGAATATACTGGCGTGTCAAGACTCCGCCCGTGGGTATTTCGCCGCCGCCTATAAATTTAAGCTCGGCATCGTATACACACCAGCTAAGACTGTAGCTTTCGTTCCACAAAATTTTTTCTATTCTTGACAGAGGCATGTATTTTGACGACACAAAGCTGTCTGTTGAATAAGACCACACACCGTTCTCGGTGTTCAGCGCGCCGTATGCGGGTGTCATATCAAAATCCACATCAAGTCCCTTATAAATATATGTAGTGATCGGCAAGGACTCGCCCTTTTTATAAGCGCAAAACTCCGATTTGTCCAACGCACTCATTGTAATATCCGAGATCGGCTCGGTTCTTAAAAGGATTTTGACATACTTTGTTGCGGGATACTGGTCGATAATGTCGGCAATAGACAGCGGAACGCCGCTTCCCAAAAAATAACCGCTCTTTTCAGGATTGCCGTTACCAAGAAATCTCAAGCTTTCATCATACGCAAGAAATGACAGCGCATAACCTTTTTTCACAGTGAAGCCCTCATATTCCGAAGCGGGCAGGAAGCCTACCGTTCGAAGTATCTGGTCACGAACAAAGGTCTCACCGTTTTTAGCATATATCGAGCCCATTTCCCAAAAGATCGGATCAGTATCTGCACCAATAAACTTGACGCCTGAGCTCTTTAAACCGGAAACAGTCATATTTTTGCTCTCGCCCTGCCACATTGCGATGCGGAAGTATACGGCAGTAGGGTAACAGATAAGCATTTCCGCGGTAGAGACACCCTCGCCGCTGAGCAAAAAGTTTGCTTTTTTGGCGCTGTTGCCGTTTCCGAGATATTTATGATTGGCGTCATATACAAAGTAGGTAATAAAATACTCCTCATTAAGCGTCAGACCGTGATAATCGGCAATATTCAGATAGTCTTTTGTACGTATGACGCGAGCATTATCGGTATTATCACCGCTTGCGGCACGGATCGTGCCCTGCTCCCACTGCACTTCCGTTGTATCCGCAGCGTATGTGTTAACTAAAAACGCGTTAAAGCCAACAATAAAGATCATCGCTAAACTGAATATTCTCAAAAATCGCTTCATGGTATATGTGCCTCATGTTTTTTCTTTAATTATATCAGATAATTTTATTTTGTCAATAAAATCTGGCAGTCCCAAAATATCTTTGGGACTGCCATGTTGATTTATTCAACTATTAGTCTTCTTTTTTTCTGCAAATAACGATTGCAGCAGGGATCATGCAAGCTACAATACCCAGTGCTACGAATCCGCCGCATCCGTCATCAGTGCCGGGAGCCTCGGTTGTAGGCGCATCGGTTGTAGGAGCGGTTGTTGTATCCACGGGAGCGGGAGTAGTCTCAGGAGCCTCGGTAGTAGTGTCTACAGAAGGTTCGGTGGTTACAGGGGGTTCGGTAGTTACGGGAGGTTCAGTAGTTACAGGAGGTTCGGTGGTTACGGGAGGCTGGGTGGTTACAGGAGGCTGGGTCGTGGTTGCGGGAAGCTTTGCGATCGCCTCAGTCTTTGTAGCCTTACATGCGGTACATGTAAAGGTCTTTACACCCTCAGCCTGCTCGGTTGCCGGCTTGGTAACAACGCCGTTGTCCCAAGTGTGAGCAGCTTCGTTAACCTTCAGACCGCAGTCTGCACATTCTTGCCAGTGCTTATTTGTATCGGTCTTCCACTCGGTTGACTTGTGAGTAGCCTCACGAACGTATCCGCAAATGTTACAAGTATCATCACAGTCGTTGACGTATACGTGTGCTACACTCACACCCTTAAGGCCACAGCTGGAGCAGATGCCCTGGTGAGATGTAGCATCAGTCACCCATTTATCATAATTGTGAGCGTGACCGGTTGCCTTTTCGATAACATATCCGCAAACAGTACATACCTTGTCGTTATATGTTGAAGCGTCAGCGTTGGGAGTGTGCGCATCAGCGTCGCTCTTTTCGCCGCACTTAGTACATTCATGCCAGTGCTCGGTCTCATTTGCGGACCAAACCTTTGACCAAGCGTGTTGAGCTTCGCCGTACTCAAATGTCTCGGTACCCTTCTCGCCGCATACGCAGGAGTAGTAGTATACTGCCTTTTCGGTGCAGTTGCCTGCAGACTTGAGGTACGCCGCGTCTGCCTTCTTCTGATCGAAGGTGTGAGGCAGAGTCTCGCCGACCTCAAAGGTAGTCTCGCCCTTTGCTCCACATACGCAGGAGTAATAATATGTAGTCTTATTTGTGCAGGAAGCAGCAGCCTTCAGATACTCTTCTGTTTCCTTCTTCTGATCAAATGTGTGAGCCTTCAGCTCGCCATAACCCTTGCCGCAACGGGTACATACTGCCTGTGCGGTGCAGGTTGCAGTGCCGCCGGTATGACCAAGCTTTGCACCGTCGGTAAATGTCTCGGTACCCTTCTCACCGCATGCGCAGGAGTAGTAGTATACAGCCGCGTTTTCGCAGTCTGCCGCGGACTTGAGGTATGCATCAGCTACCTTCTTCTGGTTGAAGGTGTGAGGCAGCTTTTCGCCGTACTCATAGGTGGTATTGCCCTTTTCGCCGCAGCCGGAGCATGCATAGTAATAAATTGCGGGGGATGTGCAGGTTGCGCCGGACTTGA
>JAZNBA010000110.1:0-3516 GCA_045586785.1 Eubacteriales bacterium
TATAAGAGAGCAGTGCATCAGAAAAAACGTGTCCTTCGAATTCAGACAATGCGGAACGCATTTTATCAAGGGCGGCAAGGAATTTAAATTGCAGATAAAGGATCTGTGCGCTCAAGCAAGAAAAGCGGATATTGACTTTAAGCGCAATGGTTGATCAATTTTTAATTTGTAAGGATAGAAAGTATGATTGTTTTAATAACGGGAGCATCGCACGTGGGTAAGACTGTGCTTGCTCAAAGGTTGCTCGAAAAATACAAATACCCGTACTTGTCAATGGATCATCTGAAAATGGGTTTGATTCGTAGCGGAAATACGGAGCTTACTCCCATAAGCGACGATGGAGCTATGACCGCATATTTGTGGCCCATTGTTCGCGAAATGATAAAAACTGCCATTGAAAACAAGCAGAATTTAATCGTCGAGGGGTGCTATATTCCGTTTGATTGGCATAAGGACTTTTCCCCAGAGTATCTTGAAAATATCAAGTACTATTGCCTTGTGATGAGCGAAAAATATATAAGAGAGCATTTTGCCGATATAAAAGGATACGCAAACGCAGTAGAAACGCGATTGGATGACGAATCCTGCACTATGGAAAGCATTTTGGCAGATAATGAGAAATTCTTGGCGCTTGCGCAAAGGCATAATGTGAATTATACCCTTATCGAAGATAAATACGAAGTTGACATTGATTGGGGTTAGAAATTGAAGGTAAAGCTTTAAGATTAATTTGAAAACAGGAGGTGTAATGAATGAAATTTGAAGATGCGGTTTACTATGAATGTTTGCTATCGCTTGGCGAAACCACTGAATATGACGAATGGCTGAATGATTTGTTGGAAAACGAATCTCCTTTGAGCGAAATTGTATTGGAACTATCTTATTGTGGTTCTGATTATGATAAGGCAATTTCTTTGTTACACAATTTTGCCCTTGACCAGCAGTTTGATAAAGATGCTATCTGTGATAGATTGAGATTGTTTTTTAAGGATGCATACCATATAAAAGGATGGAGCAAGAAAAAAGTGCTTTCCGCTATTCATGATACAACGCTTTATTTAGATGATTCAGTTGGAACTATGTATTGTCTTTGCGATTGTTATTTTGGGGTAAGTGAGGGTGCAATAGAAGAAGAAGTTTTTGACAAGGCGTTTTTTAAGTATCTCGATAATGGTACACCTGTTCACTGGGATGATTTTGATATAAAATCTGATAAGACCAAGCCATCCTTTATCGAAAAGCTGATTGATAAATTAGGACACATTTTTAAAAAATAATCGGAATATATTATTGGAGTTGATTCAGTATGATCAAAGAAATAATGCACGACCCGATATTCCTTGCAGGGAAGTCGGAGGTCGCGACAAAAGAAGATTTGCAGGTCGCCAAGGATCTGCTGGATACGCTGATGGCGCACAGGGAAAGCTGTGTTGGTATTGCGGCAAATATGATCGGCGTGCGCAAACGCATCATCGCTTTTCTTGATGAGAGTGGACGAGCTCCTACGTACACGGTTATGCTCAATCCCGAAATCATCAAGAAGGACGGCGCGTACGACACTGAGGAAGGTTGTCTGTCGCTTCTTGGCGGTCCGCGCAAATGCAAGCGCTATAAGACAATCAAGGTGCAGTACCAAACCATCGAGATGCAAACGCGCATCAAAACCTACACCGGCTGGACGGCACAGATCATCCAGCACGAGGTGGATCATTGTAATGGTGTATTAATTTAGCAAAAGGATAGCTAAGATAATCGGAGGTTATTATGAAATACGTTACTATTGACGGACACATTTCTGCATCTGCCATATCTCTTGGATGTATGAGAATGGGAGGGCTTGATGCGGCGAGAGTTGATGCAATTATAGATCGTGCTTTGGAGAACGGTATCAATTTTTTTGACCACGCTGATATTTACGCCGGAGGAGATTCTGAGCGGTTGTTTGGTGATTACCTCAAGTGTCATCAGGGGATAAGAGAGAAGATTTTTATACAGTCAAAATGCGCTATTCACGATAACCAGTACGACTTTTCAAAGGAACATATTTTGCGCGCGGTTGACGGTAGCCTGTCGCGTTTGGGTGTGGATTACCTGGACTTTCTCTTGCTCCACCGCCCTGATTCTTTGATGGAGCCCGAAGAGGTGGCAGAGGCGTTTGATATTTTGGAGTTTTCGGGAAAGGTGCGTCATTTTGGCGTGTCAAACCACAACACTATGCAGATAGAGTTGCTCAAAACTGCAGTCAAACAGCCCCTGGCTGTGAACCAGTTGCAGTTTTCGGTGACAGAGGCGGGCATGGTCACGTCGGGAATGAACGTGAATATGAAAAATAACGAGTCCGTCATGCACGACGGCGGAATTTTGGAGTACAGCCGTATAAAGCACATGACCATTCAAGCATGGTCTCCGTTCCAGTTCGGATTCTTCAAAGGAAACTATGTCGATCATAAAGATTTCCCTGAATTGAATGCAAAGCTCACCGAGATTGGTGAAAAATACGGCTTGTCCAAAACTGGTGTGGCTGCCGCATGGATACTGCGTCACCCTGCTAATATACAGTTGATTGCAGGAACGATGAATCCTGACCATTTGGCTGAGATCTGTAGGGCTTCGGATATAACTATAACACGTGCGGAGTGGTACGAGGTCTATCGTGCGGCAGGGCATTGCTTGCCATAGCAATGCATCACGAGGCTTTAGAGAAGAGCTTTGCCGACGAACAGAAAGAAATCTTCGAAAAGTTTCATGATTGTTGGAGCGAATACGTAAGCCTTACTGAAGAAGCAATCTTCGCATATGCCTTCAAGCTCGGCGGAAGGTTGATGCTTGAAACACTATCAGAGCAGCACAAAAACTGATACGCAGTAAGCAAAGAAAAGGCCGATGAGGAATCGAAAGAAACCTTATCGGTCATCTTATGTCCGAAAAGGATAGTCAAAGGTAATTGACAATCATTGAGAACTATGTTATAATAAAGACACAGGAAGGTGGTATGGGTATTTAAACGGCCGGACATAAAGCAAGAGTGTTTGACCTTGGCTATGCAAGTGGTCTTTGTCAAATGAGAGTGATTTATGTAACGCATTTTATTTACTTGTGCCCGATGGGAGCGCACGGGATACGTGGGCTTTGTCGGGCTATACTTATACCTTCTTGTAGAAATTACTATAGGGAGGTTGTTTTTATTATGAACAATGAAACGTTGTTAGAAATTGCAACACAATTAGAATACGATTTCGAGGATATTCGTATTCTACGACAGGCGTTTACAAGGAAGTCCTATTCTGACGAACACAATGGTGAACATCACAACGAAGTGCTGGAGTTTTATGGTGACAAGGCACTCGAATTTGTCGTGATGAAAAAACTGTCCGAGTATTACGGTAATACTACGCAAAACGGCAAGTATGCTTCTGAAAAGGCAGAAGGATCGCTCACGGAAATAAAGAAGAAATTGGTATGCCAAAAGATGCTTGCACATCGAATTGATACCTTTGGATTTGCTGATCACATTCT
>JAZNBA010000111.1:0-14960 GCA_045586785.1 Eubacteriales bacterium
TCAAGATTAGATATCCCTCCTAGCTTGACTAGGTAAGGTCACTTGCAGACTACGAGTTTGATAGGTCGGAGGTGTACGCATGGTAACATGTTTAGCTGACCGATACTAATAGACCGAGGGCTTGAACCTCTACTAGGTTCAATTTCGATTTACTTGAGTTTCTTTTCTACAAACTACTTTCTCCTTTATTCGGTTTTCAATGGACGCATAAGAGCACGGATTATCTCCGTGCTTTTTTATTTTTATTTTGGCATTGCAAAAACTAAAACTGTGTGTTATAATTAAAAAAAGCAAAAAAGGAGCGTCGTACTATGGAGATCAGAAAGACTATGCGCCCGATTTCTCACAAGTGGACACCAATGGGAGATGACACTGTCAGAGAATACATATATTTTACAGTTGAATATAATCATTACCGTGATGCAAGCGATTCTATTGCAAATGAAGTTCGTGACTGTGAGGATATGCGGGAGTGCGAGTGTGTTCTGGCGCTTCCCGATTCTTATACGGAGGACGGTGAGGAGACTCCGCTTATCATATCATTTCACGGTTCCGGTGCCCGCGTTTGTGAAAAAGACAATATGATAGGCGGTCTGTCTTTCGTGACGCAGTGCGTCGGGGCGGGCTATGCGGCGCTTGATGTTAACGGCTCGGAGCCTCATGGCAAAACTATTGGTTGTTTTGAGCACCTTATGGCGGCTTATAAGGCTTATCGTTATGCTGTCAAGCATTTTAACGTTTCCAAAAGCGTTCTTGTTGCCGGCGGCTCAATGGGCGGTCAGTCTGCGGTCAATTTTATAAATATGTTTCCTAACATCGTAACGGCGGCGGGCATCTTTTTCCCGCGCCTCAATATGGATACTTACGACGTTGACGGTCACAGCTGCCTCGGCACTTGGGATAAAACTTATGTTGAGGGTAGCAATAGCTCACCTCGCAATCGCATAATTGAGGTACATAAATTTCCCACAGAGGAATGGTGCGAGCAAAACACCATCGGATTTAATCCTCACCGCATACGCTCGTTTATCAACGGTGACGGCGAAAAGGTGGTTATACCGCCCTGTCCTATTAAAATATGGCACGGAACGGCGGATGTTACGATAGATTATATGATGTCTGTGGAGTATGTCCGCGCAATACGACGCGGTGGTTGCTATGCCGAGCTGCACCTGCTGGAGGGCGTGGGGCATAAGACAACATCTGTTATGAGACAAGAGCTGACTATGTGGTTTAACAGATTTATATGAGTGATTTTATGACTAAGCAAGAAATACTTCGCGCCGTTGCGCCGTGCGCGCTGTGCTGTCATACCTGCCCCGGATGCAAGGACGGCATTATAGCAAAGACTGCCGCAGTGTTACACCGTTATTTTGAAGGCTATTATGAGTTTCAAGTCAAAAACTTTTCCGAGGATTGGCAACCGAGCACGCAGAAAACAAAAGAATTTTATGACAAGCTGGGCAAATATTCGAAACCTGCCTGCAACGGCTGTCGTGACAATACTCATGGCAAGTGTTGCATAAAGGGATGCTTTATTCTTGAATGTACTCAGCAACACGGTGTGGATTTTTGCGCAGAGTGCCAAGAGTTTCCCTGTACGAGGATCTACGATGGAAATGTTTTTAGAGATGAATTCATTGCTGATTGGCAAGCGCGCAACGAGCGCATAAACAAAGTCGGTATAGAGCAGTATTGCAGCGAGGTCATGTCGTATTCGCATTATGCGCCGTTTAAGAAAGATTGAATTGATATATAAACATAGCGCCTACCTTACCGGCAGGCGCTATATTATATTAAATGATAGCTCTCAGCTCATCCATCTGCTCCTGCGTGGTGGACCAGGCTGTGGCGAAGCGGACGACGGTGTGATTGTCGTCGTATTTTTCCCAGAAGCTGAAGCGGACCTTTTGCTCCAGCTCGTGCATTTTTGAGTTTTCGAGAATTATAAACTGCTGATTTGTGGGCGAGTCCATAAAGAATTTATAGCCTTTTTCCCGGAACATTTGCTTGAGCTGTTCCGCCATATCGATGGCGTGGCGGCTTATTTTGAAATACAGGTCATTTGTGAACAGTGCGTCGAATTGCACACTGTTCAGTCTGCCTTTTGCCAGCAGCGCGCCGTGCTGCTTTACCATCGTGAAGAAATGCTTGGGGGCGTTGTTATGTGTGAACACCACCGCCTCACCGCAAAGCGCGCCGACCTTGGTACCGCCAATGGAGAAAACGTCGCAAAGCTGGGCTATTTCGGGCAGAGTCAGGTCGGTGTCGTAGCTCATCAGACCGTAGCCAAGGCGCGCGCCGTCCAGAAATAACGGAATGTCGTAGTGACGGCAGACCTCGGCGAGCGCGGTCAGCTCGGCTTTTGTGTAAAGCGTGCCGTACTCGGTGGGGTGGGATATGTAGACCATGCCGGGAAACACCATATGGTCATAGCTGGCGTCGTTGTAAAAAGTCTCGATATAGTTGCGGACATCGTCGGCGCGCAACTTGCCGTTGTGGTGGGGAAGCGTGATGACTTTGTGGCCGGTATACTCGATAGCCCCTGCTTCGTGAGCACTGACGTGTCCCGTGACTGCGGAGATAACGCCCTCGTAGTTGCGAAGCATAGTGCTGATAACCACGCTGTTTGTCTGAGTGCCGCCTGTTATAAAATACACATCCGCGTCGGGGCACTTGCATGCCTCGCGTATTTTTTTAGCGGCGCTTTCGGTATAAATATCGTTGCCGTAACCGGGAAGCGGCTCAAAGTTTGTTTCGGACAGACGGCGAAGCACCTCGGGGTGCGCGCCCATAATATAATCACTTTCAAATGATAACATAGTTTACCTCTTTTAATATATGATGAAAAATTGTTGACAAATCGGGCGATGTTATTTATAATAACAATATAAAAATGTAAGGAGAATGATATGGTTGACTATAAATCGCTGTGCGCCGGTCTTCGTGCCTTGATAGAGGGTGTTCCTCATAAGGTCGCAAACCTTGCAAACGCCTCGGCGTTGCTTTGGACTGCCCTTGACGGTATAAACTGGGCAGGATTTTATCTGATGGAGAACGGGAAACTGGTTCTCGGTCCGTTTCAGGGCAAGCCTGCCTGCATTGAGATTGAGGTGGGACGCGGCGTATGCGGCACGGCGGTAGCGCAGAGAAGCACGCTGGTAGTGCCGGACGTTCACAAGTTCCCGGGGCATATCGCCTGTGACGGCGCATCAAATTCCGAGATAGTCATACCGCTGATGGGAGGCGGGGAAGTAGTCGGCGTACTTGACATTGACAGTCCCTTATTTGACCGTTTTTCGGAGCATGACAGACGTGGACTTGAAGAGTTTGCGTCGATACTCTCGGAGCTAATATTTAACTGATGAGGAGAATTACAATGGGTGATCTTTATATGCGCCAGCGCGTTTTTTCGTGGGGCGACAAATTTGAAATATATGATAATGCGGGTAACGTGAAATATTACGTCGAGGGCGAGGTGTTTACCTTCGGCAAAAAGCTGCATCTTTACGATGTAGCGGGCAATGAGCTTGCGTACATTGAGCAAAAGATATTTACTTTTTTGCCCAAATATTTTATTCATATGCCGGGGCGTGAGACTGTTGAGGTGGTAAAGGAATTTACATTCTTCAAGCCCGAATACAGCGTTTACGGGCCTGACTGGAAGGTGATGGGGGACTTCTGGGATCACGACTATGAGGTGTACGACGGTAAGGCGGTGGTTGCTCACGTATATAAGGAATGGTTTACGTGGGGTGACGCTTACGCCATCAATTTTGGTTTCGGTGCTGACGAGGTAATGGCGCTGTCCGTGGTGCTGGTTATTGACGCTTGCATTGATGCGCAAAGAAATAATTGATTTCAATATGTTTTATGATAACGCATACAGACCTATTTGTCAATAGACTTAACTCAAAAAGACATTATCGGAGTGCTGAAAAATGAGGAATGCTAAAAAAATCAGATATGTACGGTATTTGGCATACGTATTGATAATTGTTTCTATCATTGTCATCTCTGCCTGCGGCTCGGATGGTGGGCAGGGAGAGGCCACAACACCGAGTGACACTAACGATACAAGCGAGGTAAGCGACATGGATACCGTGGAAACAACTACCGCGCCCGAGGCGGTGCAGAATCCGCTTGACAATTACGCGGGCACGTTGAAATACACCGTCAGCGAGGATGGCAAGAGCGTTAACATCAGCTATATGCTGAACGGTGAGCAAAAAAGCTACACCGTCCCCAACAATACAAATTATCTGACGGGTGGCTTTGCCGCGATGGATGATCTTGACCGAGCGCTTCCTACGTCGCTTGACACGGGAATTTACGGCTCGAACGGTGAGCGATACGTAGGTATATTTTATTTTTTGTGGCACGGTGAGCACGGCGACTCGGGCGTTTACGACCTGCAAAAAATAATGGATACCTATGGTGAGCTTGCCAAGGATGCCAATGCGCGAGACCCCCAGACGGGCAAAAAGATATATGGAGCTATCGGTCAGATGCATTGGTTTGCCGAGCCGCTTTACGGTTATTATTATGCCTCCGACGAGTGGGTGATTCGCAAGCATATGGAGTTGCTCTCAAATGCCAATGTTGATTTTTTGTATTTTGATGTCACAAATGCATATATTTATAAATCAAATGCGCTTAAAGTTATGAAAGTGTGTCACGAGCTCAACGAGCAAGGCTACGATGCGCCGCAGGTGGTGTTCTATACCAACTCCAATTCCGCCAAGGTGATGAAGCAACTTTACGATGAAATATACAGTAAAAATCTTTATCCGGACACTTGGTTTTACGTTGACGGCAAGCCTTGCATCGTCGGCGTGAAGGAGGGAAATGTAAATAACTTTTTCACCGTCAAGGCGGCACAATGGCCAAATGAAGCTTACAAGCAGAACGGTTGGCCATGGATGGACTTCGAGTGGCCGCAGCGCATATTCAAGGATAGTGAGGGTAACGACAGCGCAATCAGCGTTTCCATCGCTCAGCATAATAAGTCCGTCACCTTCAGTGACTCTTCGCTGTATGGCTACGCGCTCAACCGCGGACGCAGCTTCGGCGCGGCGGACGCTACCGATGCAGCAATGAAGCTGTACCGCGCGGCGTATGATGCCGACAATTCGCTGACAATGCAGGGAATAAACTTCCAGGCGCAGTGGGATAAGGCTATTGAATCGGGTGTACCCTATGTGCTGGTTACGGGCTGGAACGAGTGGGTGGCACAGCGGCAGGACGGCGCGATTCACCGCAAGGACGCAAGCTTTGTTCACTTCGTGGATACGGCGTCCATGGAGTTCAGCCGTGATGCCGAGATGATGCGCGGCGGATACTTCGATAATTATTATATGCAGCTTATATCAAATATTCAGCGTCTTAAGGGCTCGGCGCCCATTATTATTCAGGATGCCCGCCGCCGCATAGACTTGGAGGGGGATTTTGCTCAGTGGGATGATGTCGTCGTAAAATACACAGACCCCATGAACGACTGCAAAAACAGAACAAGTAAGTGCTTCGGTAATACATATTATAACGACCGTACGGGTAATAACGATATAGTTGCCGCTCGCGTAATAAATGATACCGAGTATGTTTATTTCTACGTTGAGACAGCGAAGGGCATTTCAAAGCCCGAAAAAGTGCCGTCGGCGTGGATGCAGCTGTTTGTCAATGTGGACGGCGATGTTAAGAACGGCTGGCACGGGTATGATTATATCGTCAACTATTCTGCCGAAAGCGAAAATGTGACAAATATCGTCAAGTGCGGAACGGATGCCGACGGCGCGCTGACAACAGAGCAGGTGGGAGAAATTTCGTACCGCGTTGAAGATAACAAAATGATGCTTGCCGTACCCATAAAGTATTTCGGCGGCGACTATGAGAAGATATATTTTGAGTTCAAGTGGACGGATGCCGACGAAGGTGTTGAATTCAAGACTCTCGAAGATTTCTACACCTACGGTGACGCGGCACCTCTTGGCAGACTCAACTGGATATACCAGAATTATATACCCGAATGAGCAAAAAGTGCTTGTCGGCTATAGACAAAAACGACTTATTGTGCTATAATATAATTTGATTTTATTTATTATTCCGGAGGTAATTATGTCTGATTACAGAATAGAAACAAAGTGCGTGCAGGGCGGCTACACACCCGGTAACGGTGAGCCCCGTCAGGTACCGATAATTCAGAGTACAACTTTTAAATATACTACCGGTGAGGCTATGGGCAAGCTGTTTGACCTTGAGGCAAGCGGCTACTTCTATTCCCGTTTGCAGAATCCCACCTGTGACACCGTTGCGGCTAAGATATGCGAGATGGAGGGCGGAAGCGCGGCTATGCTGACGTCGTCCGGCATGGCGGCAAGCTTTCTGGCAGTTTTCAATATCTGCTCCTGCGGCGACCACTTTGTGTCCTCCGCGTCCATTTACGGAGGCACATACAATCTGTTTTCCGTTACGCTCAAGCGTATGGGTATTGATGTTACGTTTATTTCTCCCGATTGCTCGGATGAGGAATTTGAGGCGGCGTTCAGACCTAATACCAAGCTGGTGTTTGGTGAGACCATCGCAAACCCTGCGCTCAATGTGCTTGATATAGAGAGATTTGCTAAGTTTGCTCACGCTCACGGTGTTCCGCTTATTGTTGACAATACTTTCCCCACGTCCGTAAACTGCCGTCCCTTCGAGTGGGGTGCTGATATAGTTACGCACGCTACCACCAAGTATATGGACGGTCATGGAAGCGCGGTTGGCGGAGCTATAGTTGACTCGGGTAAGTTTGACTGGATGGCGCATGCCGACAAATATCCAGGTCTTTGCACTCCCGACGACAGCTATCACGGCATTACCTACGCCGAGAAGTTCGGCAAAGAGGGCGCGTACATAACCAAGGCGACGGCACAGCTTATGCGTGATTTGGGTGTTACTCCCGCACCGATGAGCGCTTATCTGCTCAACCTCGGTCTTGAAAGTCTGCACGTCAGAATACAGAGACACTGCGAAAACGCCCTGAAGGTCGCAAAGTATCTTGAGTCCTCGGATAAGGTTGCATGGGTCAACTACCCCGGCCTTGAGTCCTCCAAGGATTATGATTTGGCAAAGAAATATATGCCGAACGGTACCTGCGGTGTTGTAAGCTTTGGCGTTAAGGGCGGCCGTGAGGCGGCAGGTAAGTTTATGAACGCGCTCAATCTTATCGCTATCGAAACTCACGTTGCGGATGCTCGCTCCTGCTGTCTGCACCCCGCAACCACCACTCACCGTCAGCTCAGCGACGCTGATCTGATCGCTTGCGGCGTCAGCCCCGATCTTGTGCGTCTGTCCTGCGGTATTGAAAATGCCGACGACCTTATTGCCGACATCGAGCAGGCACTGAACAGTTGAATTTTCGGGGCGCTGCCCCGAGCCCTGCCGGAGGGACTTTTGAAAAAGTCCCCCCGAACCCCCTCAAAACTTTTTCAAAAATTATTGAGAATTGATGGGGAAAATACTACAGAGGTGAAAAAATGCCTATTAAAATACCCAATCTTCTTCCGGCGACCAGCACGTTGCTGGAGGAAAATATATTCGTAATGACCGAAACTCGCGCGATAACTCAGGATATCCGCCCGCTTCACATACTCATGCTCAATCTGATGCCTACCAAAATAGTCACGGAAACGCAAATAGCCCGCCTTATCGGCAACACACCGCTTCAGGTGGAACTGGAGCTGCTGCAGACGGCGACTCACAAGTCAAAGAACACGTCTGCCGAGCATATGCTGGCGTTTTACAAGACCTTTGACGAGGTAAAGCACAGAAAATTCGATGGACTAATAATCACGGGTGCGCCCGTGGAGCAGATGGAGTTCGAGCAGGTCGAATACTGGGATGAGCTGTGCGAGATAATGGAGTGGTCAAAGACTCACGTTACCAGCACCTTCCACATTTGCTGGGGCGCGCAGGCGGGACTTTACTACCATTACGGAATCAAAAAATATCCCCTTGATAAAAAGCTTTTCGGCGTGTTCAAGCACACTCGCGACTATAACCGTTCAATGTTGCTTCGCGGCTTTGATGACGAGTTCTGGGTTCCTCATTCCCGTCACACCACGGTGCGCATTGAGGATGTCGCGGCACATCCCGAAATAAAGATAATCTCCACGTCGCCCGAGGCAGGACTGTTTTTGTGTTCTACCGAGCGCGGCAAGCAGGTGTTCGTTACGGGACATTCTGAATATGACGCCGACACGCTGGAGAGGGAATACCTCCGTGACAAAAACGCGGGACTTCCCATTGAGGTGCCCGTCAACTACTATCCGAACGACGATGACACACAAGCACCAATGGTGCGCTGGAGAAGCTGTGCAAACCTGCTTTATTCCAACTGGCTTAACTACTTTGTTTATCAAACAACACCGTACGATATAAACGATATTCAGTAAAAATCGAAAGCTGTGCGTATATGAAAAACAAAACTCAATACCATCTCAAAAAAATCACCTTATCCGCGCTTTTCGCGGCGCTGACCTGCGTTTCAACGCTTATAGTTATTACATATTCGCCGTCGGGCGGCTACATACATTTCGGCGACTGCTTCGTGCTTTTGTCAGGCTTTATGCTAGGCCCTCTTTGGGGCGGCGTGGCCGCGGGACTTGGCTCGGCGCTGACCGACCTGTTTTTGGGCTATGCGACATATATTCCTGCCACGTTTATCATTAAATGGGGCGTTGCGGCATTGGCGGCGGTGCTTATGAAGCTGATGACGAAAAAAAGCGCCCGTCTTGCCATTGCAAAATACGCTCTTGCCTCGGTTCTCGGCGAATGCCTGATGGTCGGGGGCTACCTTGCATATGAATGGGTGCTTTACGGCTTGGGCGGCGCGCTTGCCAACGTTATTCCAAACGTTATTCAGGCGTCCTCGGGAGCAATATTGGCGTCACTGATGATGATACCGCTGACGAGAATAGGATATATCAAGAGATTTTTTGAGCAGTAAAACAATTTGAATTAAATTTAATTATCTTTTTGAGTAGGGGTCGGCGCCCTCGACGACCCGAAAACGTGAAATTTTGCTAAACTCTATGTTTTCGGGTCGAAACATTCGCAAGCAAAAGGGCGCCAACCCCTACTGTTTTGTTTCGTATTAACGAAAAGGAGATCGTAAAATGGCTGCAGCTTTCTTTATTATAGGCGGCGTGTTTATTTTGCTCGGCGCGGCACTTATTGGGGTATATATAATATTTTCACGTTATCCTCAATTGACGGCAAAAGCCTATGCTTCTCAAAAGAAAACTGTGCATCAGAGAAACGTGCGTATGAGTAGCGGTGGAAGATACATGGGCCGCAGTTCGCGCATAGAAAAGCACGTGACTTATGCTACGTATGTTTATAAAGTAAACGGCAGATCATATAAATGCAAGGATATGACCATAGGAACGCCAAAGCAAGCACCGCGAAGCTTGCCTGTGGTTTATATAAAGGGACTGCCGTGGTTGTTTTATATCAATGATGAATACAGTATTGGATCGGAGATCTACGTTGTATGGTCGCTGGCACCATTGCTTTTGAGTGTGATATTTCTTTTGATAGGTTTTTTATGTTGATTTGCTGACTAAAATGGTAAAAAATTTGCAAAAATTTCTAAAAAAATATTGCTAACAACGCAGTATTGTGGTATACTATTATGTGGTATATTTTGACTTGATCAGAAAAATAATTGAAAGGAATATAAAACAATGACCTACAACAAGAAAACAATTGAAGACATTGAAGTTGCCGGCAAGAGAGTGCTTGTCCGTTGCGATTTCAACGTACCGCTGAAGGACGGCGTAATTACTTCCGACAAGAGAATCGTTGAAGCTATCCCCACCATCAAGTATCTGCTTGACAAGGGTGCCAAGGTTATCCTTTGCTCTCACATGGGCAAGCCCAAGGGCGAAGTTAACCCCAAGTTCACTCTTGCTCCCGTTGCTGCAAGACTTTCCGAGATCCTCGGCTTTGAGGTTCCGCTTTGCGCTGATACCATTGGTCCCGACGCAAAGGCTAAGACTGCTGCTCTTGAGGCGGGCCGCGCTATTCTGCTTGAGAATACCCGCTTTGACAAGAGAGAAGAGAAGAACGATCCCGAGTTCGCAAAGGAACTGGCTTCCTTCGCTGATATATTCGTAAACGACGCGTTCGGTGCAGCTCACCGCGCTCACGCTTCCACCGCAGGCGTTGCTATGTACGGCGGTCTGCCCGCAGTTTGCGGCTACCTGATCCAGAAAGAGATCGGCGTTATGGGTAAGGCTCTTGAAGATCCTGCTCGTCCTTTCGTTGCTATTCTCGGCGGCGCAAAGGTTTCCGACAAGATCGGTGTTATCAACAACCTGCTTGAGAAGTGCGATACCATCATCATCGGTGGCGGTATGGCTTACACCTTCTTCAAGGCTCTGGGCAACGAGGTTGGTACCTCCATTTGCGAATATGACAAGCTGGACCTCGCTCGTGAAATGCTTGCAAAGGCTAAGGAGCGCAAGGTTAACTTCCTGCTTCCCGTTGACAACGTGATCGGCCGTGAGTACAAGGAAGATACCCAGTTCATGAGAATCTACTCCGACTCCATTCCGGACGGTTGGATGGGTCTGGATATCGGTGAGAAGACCCGCGAGCTGTATGCTAAGTCCATCGAGGGCGCAGGCACAGTTGTTTGGAACGGTCCTATGGGCGTTTCCGAGTGGCAGAACTTCGCAGCAGGTACCGAGGGCGTTGCAAAGGCAGTTGCAGAGAGCGGCGCTATCTCTATAATCGGCGGCGGCGACTCCGCAGCGGCTGTTGAAAAGCTTGGCTATGCTGACAAGATGACTCACATCTCCACCGGCGGCGGCGCATCTCTCGAGTTCCTCGAGGGCCTTGAGCTTCCCGGTATCGCTTGCCTTCAGGACAAATAATTGACTAACAGAGTAGAGGTAATAAAATGAATACTGCAAAAAGACGTACAGTTATCGCTGGTAACTGGAAAATGAATAAGACCCCCGCAGAGGCTGCGGCCCTTATCAACGAGATGAAGCCCCTGGTTGCAGGCAAGGACGCTTGCGACGTAGTTCTTTGCGTTCCCGCAATCGATATTCCCGCTGCAGTTGAGGCTGCAAAGGGCTCCAACATCAAGATCGGTGCTGAAAACGTACACTTCAAAGAGTCCGGCGCTTACACAGGCGAGCTTTCCGCAGCAATGCTTGTTGAGGCAGGTGTTGAGTACGTTGTTATCGGTCACAGCGAAAGACGTCAGTACTTCGCAGAGACCGACCAGACCGTTAACCTCCGCACACTGGCAGCTGTTAAGGCAGGTCTGAAGGCTATCGTTTGCGTTGGTGAGACTCTTGAGCAGAGAGAGCTTGGTTACACCGAGACTCTTCTCAAGTTCCAGACCAAGATGGCTCTTACAAACGTAACTGCCGAGCAGCTTAAGAACATCATTGTTGCTTACGAGCCTGTTTGGGCTATCGGTACCGGTGTTACCGCTACCGCTGACCAGGCTGACGAAGGCAACGGCTACGTTCGTGCGGCTATCGCTGAGATGTACGGCGCTGACGTTGCAGAGACCGTTACCGTTCAGTACGGCGGCTCTATGAACGACAAGAACGCAGCAGAGCTGCTCTCCAAGGTAAACGTTGACGGTGGTCTCATCGGCGGCGCATCCCTTAAGAGCGAAGCTTTCTCTGCTATCGTTAATGCAGCTAACTAAATAAAATTAACATTAAAGCCCGGCATGAGCCGGGCTTTAAGGCAACTATAGGGATTGCCTTAGAAAGGTAAAAATGGCAAAACACAGAAGAGGGCGTATAAACGATGAGGTCTTAAAGGAAATGGCGGGCATTTTGCGCGAGGTAAAGGATCCCCGCGTCCGTGACGCGTTTGTAAGCGTCACCGGTGCTGACGTTACCCCCGATCTCAAATACGCAAAAATTTATTATTCGCATCTGCAGGGTGACGCCAAGGAGGTCGCCAAGGGACTTAAATCCTCGGCTGGCTTTATTCGCCGAATGCTGGCAGAGCGACTCAATCTGCGAATGACTCCCGAGCTTACGTTTATAGTTGACGAATCCATCGCTCACGGCGCGCATATTGCATCACTTCTCAGCGGACTGACTTATTCCGATGACGACGCCGAGCAAAGTGATGAAGAGAGCACCGATGACAATGAATAATTACAAGTCACTTGGCTTTACTGAGCTGTGCGAGCGACTTGCACAGCCCATGAGAACACTCATAATTTTTCACGACCGACCCGACGGCGATGCCGTCGGCTCGGCGTTTGGATTGAAGGCGCTTTTGATAGCCCTTGGGAACGAGGCGCTATGTGTTTGCTCGTCCGAGGTGCCGCGCAGATATAGCTTTGCTGTGCGCGACGCGCAGGACAGCGTGCTTCCCGAAAATATTTCTGACGGTTTTGTGCCCCGGCGTGTTATCAGCGTCGACACAGCCTCGGCGGGACAAATGCGCGAGCTTGAGGGCAGACTGCCGTGGAAAGTCGATATTATGATCGACCATCACGCAAAGGGTGAGCCGTATGCCGACCATTACGTTGACGGCGGCGCGGCGGCTTGCGGCGAGATAATTTATGATATTGCCAAGTATTTCGTCGAAAATGGAACTATCAAATCGCTTCCCGAGGGCTTCGCGCTTTTGACTTATATGGCGATAGCCACCGACACGGGTTGCTTCAAATATTCAAACACCACCTCCGAAACTCACCGACGAATAGCTGAGCTTATGGACGGCTCGTTTGATTATGCGGATATAAATTTCCGACTTTTCGACTCACGTTCCCCCGAAGAGCTTAAAGTCAGCGCCCTCGCAATGCAGAATATGCGCTTTTTCTTTGACGGACGGCTCGCTGTAGCCGCAGTCGATTACGATCAGGTAAATGCGCTTGGTGTAGCGGCTGAATATTATGACGCGCTGATAAATTCCGCAAGGTCTGTTGAAGGCGTTGAAGTGGCGATCTCTATTCGACGTATGACGGAAAATAGCGATTTTCGTGTCTCTACCCGTTCCAACGGCAGGGCGGATGTGTCTGTTCTTTGCTCGAAATTCGGCGGCGGAGGACACGCCAAGGCGGCAGGATGCTCTATAAGTGCCCAAACACTTGAGCAGGCTGTCAAAACGATGGTCCGTGAAGTTGAAAAAATTTTAATTAAATCATAACTACAGGAGTAATATCAACATGAAAGTTTGTGTTATTCAACCTTATTATTCTTTCGATGCAAAAGATACCGAAATGTGTTACCGTCAACAGGTAGAGCTGCTGGACAAGTGCGATAACAGCATGGATGTTATCGTTCTTCCCGAGTATGCAGATTGCCCCGCTGACCAGCCTGACGCAGAGTCTTATTACGCAATGGTTGACAAGTATAACGCCGACATTATGGAGCGTTCCATTGCCGCCGCAAAGCGTTGCAATGCTATCGTGTTCGTTAATGCGGCTTATCACGCTGAGGGCGGCTGGAGAAATACCACTCACGCTATCGACCGTCAGGGTAACATAGTAGGCCGTTACTTCAAGGCTCATCCCGCTCCCAGCGAGGTTGCGAATGACCTTGACGTAGAGTACAGCTACGAGTACGCTGAGCCTTACGTTGTAGATATCGAGGGCGTGCGTTACGGCTTTATGACCTGCTACGATTTCTATTTCTATGAAGCTTTTGCGCCGCTTGCACGTAAGAATGTTGATGTTATCATCGGTTGTTCTCACCAGCGCACCGACACACATCAGGCACTGTCCATTATCAACCGCTTCCTGTGCTACAATACAAACGCTTATCTTATTCGCGCGTCCGTTTCGCTTGGTGAGGAGTCGGGCATTTGCGGCTGCAGCTGCGTGATCGCTCCTGACGGCACGGAGCTGGTCAATATGAAGAGCAATATCGGTATCGCTACCTGCGAGATAGATCCTCATCAGAAGTACTACAAGGCTGCGGGCTTTGGCGGCAAGACCAAGTCCCACTATGAGTACATAGAGCAGGGAAGACGCCCCTGGCTGTACCGCAACGGCGGCGCTTCCATGGTCAAGACCGACGATGTTATGCCTTATCCCCGTATTTGCGCGCACCGCGGCTTTAACACCGTAGCACCCGAAAACAGTATGCCCGCGTTCGGTTCCGCGATCGCTCTTGGCGCAGAAGAGATCGAGTTTGATCTGTGGTTTACCTCGGACGGCGAGATCGTTTCCTGCCACGACAGCACGCTTGACCGCGTCAGCAACGGTACGGGTAACATCACCGAGCACACCTTGGCGGAGCTTGAGCAGCTTGACTTCGGTTCTAAGTTTGGTGAAAAGTTCGCAGGTCTGCCCATCGTTAAGTTTGAGGACATACTCCAAAAATTCGGCGGCAAGGTGGTTATGAACGTACACGTTAA
The DNA here is from genome assembly GCA_045586785.1 of Eubacteriales bacterium. Lineage (GTDB taxonomy): Bacteria > Bacillota > Clostridia > Oscillospirales > CAG-272 > UMGS1002. The sequence continues at coordinate 14,392 of JAZNBA010000111.1, forward strand.
GGCTCCTTGGGACGTTTACCCCGAGGATATGATGAAAAAGATCGTCGCTCTTATTCGTCAGTACGAGTGCGAAAAGTATTGCTATTTCATGATCGCTCGCGATCCCGTTATCAAGCAGTTCAAGGAATACGCTCCCGACATCGCAATGTGCGTAGGTAACCTCAAGCCTCGTGCGTGGGAGATCGTTGACAGAGCCATTGAGTTGGGATGTGAGAAGGTTCAGTTCTGCAAGCCTTACATTAATAAGGAAATGATAGACAAGGCACATGCTCACGGCATACGTTGCAACGTGTTCTGGTCGGATGATATCGAGGAAGCTCGTTACTACAGAGAGATTGGCGTTGACACCATTCTCACAAACGATTATCTTACTATCTATAACGCGCTTAAGGATATGTAATTAAAAAACAATAAAGCCGTATGTTCGTTCTGATATGCACCCCAAAAGTTAGACACTTTTGGAGGTGCATATTTTTTATGGGCAAAACAGGAAGAAAAAACAAAAACTACTCGCCAGAATTCAAAATCCGTGTTATAATGGATATGCGAGAACACCGATTGAGCTACCA